>MHQD01000024.1:10601-12681 GCA_001822215.1 Candidatus Sungbacteria bacterium RIFCSPHIGHO2_01_FULL_50_25 | reverse complement strand
GCTGAACAAGATGCGTGTCCATGCCGGTGCGCCACGAAAGCATTGCCTTTGCGCGTGCAAATTCGTCAAACGGACGCTCCCACTCTTCGCGCGGCTCCCCGAACGACTCTTCGTAAAGGACTGCTTGTTCGAACTGACACGAACCGAAATACTTTGAAGGATCCAGCACAACGACGTGGAGCTCATTCCGATTCAAAAAGTTCTCATGCTTCATTCCCCTAAACGCCATACCGACGATTCGAACCGCATTCACGGCCATATCCCGATTCAGGATTGCGCTCATGAGCGTCTCTCCTTTTGAGAACCGAAACAACAATAGCAAATAAGCGCTATTTTTTCAAGAGCGTAGGCGCGGTTGACTTTGCACCGTTCAAATAATATTCTGGCTCCCAGCGCTTCTTTTACGAGAAGAACTTATGACGCGCTATACCCAAGTTCTGCGATTGCTTTTACAATCGCGTCCTTTGAGGTCTTTGCCGAATCAAACTCAAACACACCCTTCCTGCCCTCGTAATCAACCTGCGCTGACGAAACCCCATCCATGGTTGAGGCAAGCATCTGAATCCCGATCGCGCAGGAACCGCAGTGCATGCCTTCTATATGTAATTCCACTTTTTCCATGAATAATCAATTAGTACTTTCCCTTTATACGTTTCCAATAAAAATTTAATCTTTCCCCTGATAAACTTGCTCCTATCGTCGCAAGTAAACCAAGTGGATCTCTAAATCCAGAAGCAATATTGGCTCTTATTTCCCGTCCGATCCACCCTCCCCATGTAGCTTTATCGCGCAAATGGTAAAGTTCATGAGCTCTTACAAAATTTCTTACACGTAAAGAAAGATCATTGCGAATAATTGTCTTTCCTGTTATTCCCGCACCTTCCGCCAGAAAAACTGCATACCCAAAGGCAGGAGCAATGACACTTTTTTCTACATATTCCACTATATACGTCTTTCCGTCAACTACTACTTCTTCAAATTTGGATTCCTCTCGCGAATCTGAAATCTCACTGACCTCAACTTCATTCATATGCGCTACCCGTTCTTCTATTTCTTTGAGCCGATTTCTATCTTCTTCCTCGCGTTTAATTCTATCAGGAGTCTTGAAACTCGCATGACCGGTTGTCTCGGGAGTTCTCATTACTTCCAGAAAAGTCTTATCCTCCTCTCGGCTGTTTTCTTTTCGCCCTAATGATTCTCCCATGAAGGGTGCTGAAAGTCATTTTTTATTTTTTAAATCTGCCTTTTCAAACGGTGGAACATAGCGACGCAAAAGAAGCGAGTTGGTAACGACAGACACAGAGCTAAACGCCATTGCAAATCCCGCGATTTCCGGCCGGAGTGTTGCCTGCGACAAATTATAGAATACTTGGCCCGGCGCGCCGAAATTCCGCTGGATGGAAAGCACCCATCCTGCCGCGCGGCCAAAGGCCGCCTGCGTAATCAAAAGATGCGCGCCTGCGGCAATCGGGATCGCGAGCACATTATAGATAAACGCCCAGAAAAGATTCTGCCAGATTTTCCGAATCGTCTTTTTCGAAAGCATGATGGAATTTGCAACATCGCGAAGATCGTCTTTCACAAGCACGATCTCGCCTGTCGCGATAGCAACATCGGTGCCGGAGCCGATTGCAATTCCCACATGCGCCTGTGCAAGCGCCGGCGAATCATTAATCCCATCCCCTACCATTGCGACCACTTTCCCCTCGGCCTGGAGTTTTTTTATCACGTCAGCTTTGTCCTGCGGCTTTACTTCCGCGAGCACCCGGTCAATGCCGACTTCGCGCGCGATTGCGGCGGCGGTCTTCGGATTGTCACCGGTAATCATGATGATTTCTTTCCCCATTCGCTTCAACTCTCCGATCGCTTCACGCGCGTGGGGCTTTAAGGTATCTGCCATCGCAATAATCGCAATCGCTTCCCACGCGCTCCCTTTTTTTCTCGCGGCATACACCACGGTCTTTGCTTCATTTTGCAATTCCTCAATTTTCGCCGCATAAGCCCCTACGTCGAGCCCGAGCTTTTCCATATACGCGGTGTTCCCGACTGCGGCCTCGGTATGATTCACCATTCCACGGAC
>MHQD01000024.1:4818-10578 GCA_001822215.1 Candidatus Sungbacteria bacterium RIFCSPHIGHO2_01_FULL_50_25 | reverse complement strand
ATTCTTTCACCTCGGGAATCGTCCCGAGGACTTCTTTTCCCTTCTCAATGATCGCCCGGGAAAGCGGATGCTCAGAACCTGATTCGACTGATGCAGAAAGCGCGAGCGCTTCCGTCTCATCAATATTGCGAAGCGCCAAAAAATCAGTGACTACCGGCTTGCCGATCGTGAGGGTCCCGGTCTTATCAAACGCAATTGCCGTAATCCGGTATGCCTTTTCAAGCGCCTCTCCCCCTTTTAAAATAATCCCGAATTTTGCGGCGCGTCCGATCCCGACGATGAGTGCGGTCGGCGTTGCAAGACCCATAGCGCACGGACAGGAGATTACGAGAACCGCAATCATGCGCGTCAGTGCGGCGCGAAGATCATCAGGAACGACCACGAAATACCATGCCGAAAACACTATCACTGAAAAAACGACAACGGCGGGAACAAAATATTCGCTGATCTTATCGACGAGGTCCTGCACCGGCGCGCGCGAAGCTTGCGCCTCTTCAACCATCTGAATAATCTGGTAAAGAAGCGTGTCTTTTCCGACTTTCACCGCTTTAAACTTTACGAGTCCTTCCTGGTTTACCGTAGCTCCAATCACTTCGTCGCCTACCGTTTTCCCGACCGGAAACGACTCTCCGGTCACTACTTTTTCATCTATGTGCGACTTTCCTTCAACGATTATTCCATCTACCGGAATTTTTTCACCCGGACGGACGACAATAATATCTCCTGCCTTGAGCTGGTCGATCGGCATTGTTACTTCACGCCCGTCTTTCATGACATGCGCCTCTTTTGCTTCAAGTTTCAAAAGTTCCTTGATTGCGGCAGACGCCCTGCCCTTCGCGACTGCCTCGAAATACCGGCCGAGCAAAATGAAGAATAAAAGCGCGGCAGAAGATTCCCAAAACGGATGATCAATATTGAAGAACAAAAATCCGATTGTACTGTAAAAATATGCGGCGGATGTTCCGAGCGTGACCAACACGTCCATATTCGCCGAGCCCACACGAATTGACGTAAAAGAATTTCGGTAAAAGGGCCACGCAATGATGAACTGAATCGGCGTCGAAAGTATCCAATACACATAGTTGAGGTCAATGCGAAACGGCGGATTCGCAATATCAACAAAGAGCCCCGTAAGAAGCTTCAGGGGCTGAGCAACAATATAGAAGAGATAGCCGGTGAGGTATGAACCGTATCCGAGAAATCCTCCGGATGCCAACTCGGGACGCGCAATCGCAAGAAAAGAAAAAAACTCATGCACATGCGTCACATTAAACATGTGGATGAGCATGTAATATGTGATGATGGGAAACGCGAGAATGAATGCGGCCCACACGCGCCGCCGCGACTCCTCAATTTTTTTCTTTTCCTTTGCCTCTTCTTCTTCGGGCGAGCTGCCCGCTTCGTCAGGACGGATCAAGTCGTATCCGAGTTTTCCGATAAGCTCGTCGATTTTCTCGAGAGAAATTTTTGAATCGTCATATTCAATCGCAGTCTTTTCAGCGCCGTAGCTCGTCTTAATGGAAGTAACGCCTGCCTGTCTGCCGACTAGCTTATCGATAAGCACTGAGCAAGACGCACAGTGCATTCCTTTTACTTTAAGAACGATCTTCGCCATAGGGTAAAACTGCGAATTAAGTACGCGCAGAAGAAAATAACAATGCACTGCGCAAGGAAAAGGTCGAAAAACCATGCGTACGGTTTTTCGCGGAGGAAAGTATTGAAAACCGTGGGTTTTCAAGGAAGCGCGCGCGAGGCAACGAGCGCACGCGGAAACAGTGCATTCCTTTTACTTTAAGAACGATTTTCGCCATTTTAATATTATTGACTTATTTGAACCTTCCATTTATTATACTCCACGGCACCAAAAGGAGCGAGCATGCACCATACCGATCCCACACTGGCGGCGCGTGGCGTGACTGGCGAAGCGGGAATCACGATCCCGACCGCGAACGGAACGATCTCAATCCATGCTGATACGCGCGATCCGAAAGGATGGAAAGCGCACCACGACTGCGGCGGACGATCTGAAACCACGGGTATCGGAACCGCTCACGAGATGGTTTTCTCCCCGGGCAGAGGTTTTTCTCAAGGCGCGGGCAAGCCAGACAAATTCCATTCAAGTCTTATCTGCGTATCGTGCTCAGGAAAGCTCGCATTCATCTTCCATAGCGAAATGTCATTCGCTGAACTCAAAGCTGAATTCGACAAAAGAAGATAACATATCAGTTAGTCAATGCCTGCGCACGTATCGCGGGCTTTTTTAATGGGATTTGTTGACGGAAACGCAGCGTTCCCCTACCCTTAGAATCAGAACAAGACGCGAGGACAAAGAGATGGCTGATCCGTTTCTCGAAATAGACGAGGACGATGCGGACGAAAGAACGAAAAACCCTCCGATCATAATAGAAGAAAGGTTCCACCGGTTCAATTTCAAAGAGGGCGCCGTTGACCTCTGGATGGACCAAATCGGAAGGATCTGGGCATATCACTGCTGTTTCGTACAAACCGGCCATACGCTCGACATGATCAAGGACGAAAAGATCCTCGATTCGCGGCTCCACAAAGACCGTATGCATATCGCGCGTTTGGGGAATGCCCGCGCAACGCTTTTCTGCCCTTTGTGCGGATTCCGATGGCGATTCCTGTGGATGCCGCCTATGTCGTTTGACTCCCTCGTCTCCTCGATCGAACACTCACACGTTCCCCCGAATACCCTCTGGGTATAGCACGAGAGAACTTCCGCGGCAGCCAACAAGAGCCAGTACCATTACTGGCTTATTTTATTGCGTACCGCTTACCGCACTATGCACCTGAATCTTTCCAATCATGTCAAAATGAGTGCGGTGCATTCCATTGATATCCCCTTCTCCGCACGGAACAGAGCAATAAAATGGAAAATCGCCCTCCTGCGTTACCACAAATTCGAATCGTATCGTTGAATTTGCGGGCATCTTTTGAGAGATGCCGAAGGCGTCAATCCCGATGCCGTGGTCGTATGAATCTTCATTCACCGCCGTCACAACGAGCGTGTCCCCTCGCTCCACTTCAATGGCTTCCGGCATAAAGCGCCATTCATCCTTTTTGGCCACAATCGTTATCTCCCGAACCACGCCGGTGGAAACCGGCTTTGATGACTCGGGAATAAGGAATATCCGATAGATGACACCTCCGGCCACGACAAGAATAAGAACTCCAAAAAGAATGATATATTTATTCATGTCGCTATGCGCCTGCCTTCGGCGCTGAAATTGGCTTAACCGCAATAAATTTTTTTACGAGGATGCTCAAAAGGGCGATAGCGATTAAAGACCCAAGAAACAGCCCCCACCATTCTGAAACTTGTTGAGGCGCTTTTTCGTCCACGCGGACCCAAAACCCGGCAAAAAGCGCTTCATCCGGCGGAAGATTTGCGCCTTGCGGCCGGAATTGCGCAAACACCCTATAGAGCCCTGCTCTCGGGAACGTAACGTGAAAATCCACCGTCTCATCTGCCGCGCCGGTATTTTCATCCGGCGCCCCGCCGTGCGCGTACGCATCTGAAACGAATCCCCTCGCCTCATGCACATCCTCTTCTTCTGGATGCGTATGGATGAACTCGCGCAAATCATCGCTGATGACCACGACGTGCATCTTGGCTCCCAAATAATCTTCGAATCCGACCTCTTTCCCGGCACGCGCATGGATATCAAATGAAAGGTCGTACTCGCGCCCCTTTATCACCGGCTCATCAAGCTCAAGGCTCACCTGATACTCGCCGGAAATAACGCTTCTCCCGAACGAGACGATTTTTTCAGAAACAGCCCCCTCGCCGAGAACTGAAAATTCCTGATGCCCGATTGCGTGGATCACTCCGTCTTTCTTCGTCTCCGACCATATTTTATACACGCCCGGTTTTGAAAAAGCGCCGCGGACGGTAAAGACGCCCGGGGTTGATGTCGGATTCGGATGAATATGAAAAAACTCATTGAGGTCGCTCCGAACGCCGATCACGTGCATACGTTTTTCGTGCTCAACCTGAAGCAAAGAGGCATCGATCGGATCGCCACGCGGCTTTTCATTTACAAAAAAATTAAGCTCGGCCGGCGATCCGGAAAGAATCGGCGTCGGCGCGGCAGTAAAGTCCACCGAAAATCCGACAAAAATATCCTTCTCTTCGTGGTAAGCATATTCTCCGTGTCACATATCCTCCATCGCCGCTCCCTCCATGGTATTTTCCGTTTCCTCCGCGTGTCCGCCCTGGGTCGCCTGCCAATAGAATCGATCCGGAAGATATACCGCAAAAACAAATATAAGCAACGCGGAAAATACGACAAGAAACCAAAAATGTTCTCTACGCAGTTGTGCGCGGTCCATGGTTTGATTCAACTGATAATGATTCGATTTCCTTTTTCTTTTTAAAATACGCCCACCACATGGGAATAATCCATATAATGACCAAAAACCAGTTCCCCCAGTCCAAGGGCAGACCGAAAAGCCCTGTTCCTTCCTCAAGCCCGTGGCGATGCGGATTTCCCGTGCCGAGCCGCGTACCGATGATATTCAAAAGCGCTTCTTCCTGCGTCACGGATTCAAGGAGCGTGTGCTGGCCTGAATTTACCCACCAGTCGTGCGTAAAAAGTCCGAGCGTCAAGATAAACCCCGCGACAAAGACCATCATCCATCCGGTCGCGCGTTCCACTTTTTCCCGATGCGCGGCAAGCCAGGTAAGCGCGTTTACTCCGAGAATCGCGAGAAACGCCAAAAGGAAAAGAGGAAGCACTCTGCCCACCGCGTGGATGAAAAACAGCGACCATCCGTAAAAAATATCCCCGGCGCGCGCAATCTCGACAAGAATCAAAGGCGTCGCCGGATGCGGACATCCGACGCCGATATTCCCCAAAAATAATCCGAGAAACAGTGCTTTCAAATAGTCCTTTTGCTTTTGGACAAATGCCGGAGCCGCGCCCGTGTACGTCGGCATGCGGAATTTTAAAAGCCCGAGCTCGCCCAACGCAAAAAGGTATGCCGCAATTCCGGCAACAAAATAGGTCCAATTTTTTACGGTCTCAAGGGGCGCTTCGATCGTCCCCACGACAACTTTTCCGACAACTGCGGCAACCACGCCATACATGGAGAGCATTATCGCGATGCCAAGCCCGAACGAAAGCGCAATTCCGAGCCCCTTTCTCATCCCCTTCCCCATGGAAAGGGGAACGATGACAAACGCGAGCGGAAACGTGCACGGCAAAACAATCATGGTAAGTCCCATCGTATATGCAAAGAGATACCATCCGGCGCCTTCCGGATTTTTCGGGCCCAAGAAAAATGCCCACAAAAGCCCGAACACGATCAACGCAAACAGCCCGAGTGCGGAAAATGAAAGAATGGTCTTAAAATTTGTCGCCGGTTGTTGTGGTGACATCCCCTCCTCTAAACGATAAAATAACGAGCGCCGCGGACCCTCCTATAACGCCGATATCGCGAAACGTAATCAGGTCAATTCCGGTCAGAAGGAGAATCGCCGCCATCTGAAGAGTCGAAAAAAGAGCGGCGATACGCACCCCCCACGCTCCGGAAAACCACGCAAGCAACAGAAGCGCTACCGCAAATTCAACAATGCCCTCTGCTCGAACGAACGTCTCAAGCGAAACCGCACTCGTAATTGCCGGGATAAGCCACCGCGGTATTGCCCACGTCCACGAACTCGGAAAATAAAAAAGGTGATACCCGGAATACATATACATAAGCCCGAGTCCGAGCCGAAGCGGCCATAACGGATTT
>MHQD01000024.1:0-4801 GCA_001822215.1 Candidatus Sungbacteria bacterium RIFCSPHIGHO2_01_FULL_50_25 | reverse complement strand
AAAAATAAAATTCATTTTGATGCCTCCGCAAGTTTTTTTATAAATCTTTCCCGGTCAAATCCGCCCGAAGCCCACAGCTCGCCGTTTATGATAATCCCGGGAGACGCAAAAATCATATGCCTTCCGGCGATTTCCTGGCCTTCCGGGGTTGTAATACCCGTCTCCTTCATCGCCACATTCGGCCAGTCTTTTTGCACTGTTTTCCAGAACTCCAAAAACGCATGGCAATGAACGCACCCGGGCGACGTGAGCACCTCAAGCACTACCGATTTCATGCTAAGAGAATACCACGAAGATTCGTTTCGTGCGAAGAAGATTTCCACAAAAAAGCGGGACCTATGATCCCGCACGATTCGGGCGTCTTTTCCGCTTTTCTAATTCAGCAAGAGCATCGACGAACTTTTTGCGCTCGCATTCAACAGAGCAAAAAAGCGCGCGCACTTTCCCCTTTTTATTCCTCAGGATGAATACCTGTGCACCGGACCGCATCACCTTATCACAGTCTCTTGAATTTGAACACGCGATGCCGCCCCGATCTGTGGTTTCATATTCGCCAGGCGCAACTCTTTTCGCCCATGCGACCAATCCCTTCTCCACCGTCGCCTCCTCAAGCGTCCACCCCTTCAGCAAGAGCGACTCCATACCGCAGTCCTCCTGTAATCGAACTATCTGAAATAGTGATGGAAATAATGCCGAAAATCAACCCTTCGACTCTCCGGCCTAAAGGACGGAGTATGCTCAGGGTTGATACTGAGCGGCGCCTTTACCCTCGCCTCAAAAGGCGAGGTTTGGGCGCCGCCGAATGTATCAAGCCCGGATGCGGCACCGATTATATTTCTTCGGCGGCGGCAAGATCCTCCGGGGTTGCAATTGGAAACCAAAACCGCGCGCGCACAGGGACGATTGTGTGGCCGTCCTGAATCATTTTCTGAATCATAGTGACGTCGTAATATTCTCCGCTCACGGGATGAAGGTCGGGCTCATAGTCAAAAATTTTGTCCGAGAGTACCTTGACGCCGGTTAAAACAAGGTTTGTCGGCGGAACCGCGGGTTTTTCAATAATCGAATGAACAGAGCCGTCGCGAGCAAGCGATACAACACCGAAGCGCCACGGCTCGTCGTGTTCTTTCACGTGTACCGCCAAATCGTGCTGTATCATATCTTGAATACTTTCTTTGTCGAACAAATCATCCGAGAACATAAAAAGAAATTTTCCCGTTCCGCGAAGATGCGGCTCGCAAAGTTTCAGCGCGTGTCCGGTTCCCAATTTCTTATCCTGCCATACATAAACAATTTTTTTCTCTTTGAAATTGTCCCCGCAAAAATCCACAATTTTCTGGCCCAAATATCCCACGACCAACACAACCTCGTCAATTTCCTGAGGGAGCGCATCGAACGTATGTTCGAGAAGGGTTTTGCCGCGCGTCTTCACAAGGGGCTTCGGCACCTCAAATGTCAATGGCTGCATCCTTTTCCCTTCTCCTGCTGCTAAAATTACAGCTTTCATCCCGTTAGAGACAAGTCGCGGTCATCCCGCCACCTATGTTTTTTATGGAAATAAATCGTTTTTGACCACTCATATTTTGTAACGCGCTTTTTTCTTTACTTGTTTTCCGCTATTTTCCATTGTTTATTATTATACCATAAAATTTTATCTTTTTCAAGGCCTTCGAGTATTTGCATGAATCCTGCGCCTCGGAGGTAGGACGCAGCATGCGGATCACCCATAAGGATTCTCTTGAGTTCGCGAAGCGAAAGCCGTCTTTTCTCCAAAAGCGCTTTGAGAACCGCCGCCCGGACATATCTTGAAGAACCCTCAAACCTTGATTGCGCGCGGTAAGACTCTGCGCGCCTATTTGGATTTATGCGCAAATGCGAAAGACTGGCGCCAAAATCCATAAGCGCCCAATACCATTCGCGCTTCTCGGCTCGCGGCTCGACGCGGCGAAGTATCACAAGGATTTCTGCGTCGGAAATGTAAGCGCGCTTTCTTGAAAAAAAAGAATGGATAACCGCGCGGCGGATATTTGTTTCAATGAACGGCTCACATCGATCAAACGCAAAACACGCAATCGCGCGGGCGCTATACGGCCCGATTCCCGGGAACCGCTCGAGTTCGGAAACACTCGCGGGAAGCGCGCCCCGATACGCGGCGGCAACAATTTTTGCCGATTCTTTGAGAAACCGCGCGCGGCGATTATATCCGATTCCCTGCCACACGCCCAAAACCTTTGCAAACGGCGCGCGCTCGAGCGCCCGCCAATCCGGAAATACCTTCATCCACTCGTTATATTTCGGAAGAATGCGGGAGACCTGCGTCTGCTGAAGCATTATTTCCGAAACAAAAATCCGATAGGGGTTTTGGGTTTTCCTCCACGGAAGCGCGCGGCGTCCATGCTTCTTATATGAACGAAAAACCGTGCGGCGAAAATCACTTACCCTCATACAATGCCGCTTCAATACACTTTTATGAATTCCTGCCTTCGCAGAATGTAGGGAGCCACGGCGAGACAAAGAAAAATAAGCAAGAGCGATGCCGCAAGGATCCCGATCATTCCCCCGCCGTCGCCCGAGCGAAGAAAAAGATAGAGTGATCCCGCGGCCGCGGCTCCATAGAAAAATGAACCCGCAACAAAGCCGAGCCCTGGAAGCGACGTCGAAAGCACCTCGGGGTCGTCGGTCTCAAAATTCGGGAACACCGCGCCAAGCGCCAAACCGCATGCAACGAGCGTCGTGACCGCGATACCGAAAAACGAAAGGATAAGAAATGACGCAAGGAGCGGTATCCCGAGAATCGATGCATTGAGAAAACCGGTACTCAAGCCAAAGAGAAGGAAAAGCGAACCAAAAAATAGAAATTTTCCATAAAATACGCTCCCAAAATCAACGGGAGCCGAGCCCAAAATCCAAATCGTCTTTCTTTCGGTGCTGAACGATGGAAACGCGAAGCGAAGTACGAACGCCGAAATAAAAAAAATCATCGTAGCGAATTGAATGGATACCGCGACAGGAGCCATCAATGCCGGATCGAATTCCGCGCGCGCGACCGCGCGCGCAAGAATCACATTGAGCCCGGTCTGCAAAAGCCAAAGGAAGAAAATGAACCCGGCCCATAACATGTTCTTTCCCGACCGAACGAAGAGGAGCAATTCTTTTTCGTATACGGCGCCAAGGACGCCGCGAAAAAAACGGGGAAACGGGCCGCCCAGAATACGAACCGGAGAAGCTTGGGGACCTGCGCGAAATCCGCCCTCCTGCATCCGCGCCCATACGAGAAGCAAATCGTGCGACAAAAAAAGATAGAGAACTCCCAAAGACACAAAGAGAACCCCCAAAATGAGAAGCATGTACACCGCGCCCAACGTGTCGCCAGCGAGCAGCGCATGCGCGGTCTCTGCAGTGAAATGGGAAGGAACGAAATAAAAAACGTGCCTGATACGCTCAACCCCGGCAGCTGCGCGATCAAGATCCTCGGCATGAAATAATAAAAGGATGTCTGCCGATGCAATGCGCCGCCAAAGTACTGCCACCGAAAGAATGATGCTCGCAATCGAGAATGCCGCGAGAGTACTCACGGAAATGCGGATAAACCTCCGAAAAGGGAATGACGCCAAAAGACGCGCAAGACCGACAACCAAGACCGCGCCGAGAAGCGTTGCAATAAGCGACAGCAAGACGACGGCGCAAAATACAATGAGAAAGCCGGCCGCCGCAAGCCCGAACACGTCCTTCATCGCAAAAAGCGCCGGGACCGCGACAACAACGAGCGGCCATGAAGAGGAAAAAAACACGCGCGCGAACGCAAAAGACGCATGGTGGCGGTACGAAGGCGACGCAAAAATCCAGAAATCATACGGCCGCCGGAACAGCACGAAAAGCGTCGTTACGACGCTCCCCGCTGCAATGAGAAAAAAAACCGCGAGGAAGAAAAGCTCTGCGACGTATAAAAAGAGCGCGTCGCGGAAAAAAGGATCGCCGGCGATCGCTCGAAACCCGCGCTCGAAAAACAAGAAAATTCCCACGCCGACGAGAGCCGCAAGAAAAACGAATAGACCGACGGTTATTGCCTTCGCAATGCGGCGCGTTTTGAAATAACGCGCGAGAGATCGGAAAAAATGGCGAAGGAAAAAGATCTCCATATCCCTACGCGGTAAACGCCATATATATTTTCTCAAGAGGCGCCCTGGCGCCCGCCTTTGATTTTTTACGAAGTTGGGCGAGGGTTCCCGCGGCGCGAAGCGCACCCTCCCTCAATACCCCGATGCGGTCCGAAATTTCTTCGGCGACCGAAAGCGTATGGGTTACCAAAAGCACGGCTCCCCCGCCGTCGGCAAACTCCCGGAAAAGGTTTCGCGCAATGATCGCACTTCCGGGATCGAGCCCGACGATCGGCTCGTCGACCAAAAGAAGTTTCGGCTCATGCAAAAGCGCGGCGAGAATGGAAAACTTCTGCTTATTGCCGCGCGAATAATCTTCAAACGAATTGTCTTCAATGCCGGAAAGACCGAACGTCCGCAAGAGATTCGGAATCCTCCGCGTGCGCACGGATTCGCGGACTCCAAAAAGAGCCCCGACAAAATGCAGAAACTCGCGCCCGGTCATCGAGGGCCACACCACCGGATCATCGGGAATGTATCCAACTCGTGCCTTTGCTTCGAGGGGATGCGCGCTTGTATCATACCCTCCGATAGAAATAGCGCCGCCGTCCGGGCATAAAAGCCCGGCAATTGTTTTTACAATCGTTGTCTTTCCCGACCCGTTCGGGCCGATGAGAGAAAAAATCTCGCCGGACTTGATTTCA
>MHQD01000023.1:640-6277 GCA_001822215.1 Candidatus Sungbacteria bacterium RIFCSPHIGHO2_01_FULL_50_25 | reverse complement strand
TATGTCGGTTTTGGAAACCCCGCCGCCAGAGCGAAAACCCATACACACATTTGTCCTCCCGTATTCGGAAAAAATGATCAAAGAAGCAATCCGCACCGAGCTCGCGCGCAACGGACAAGTATATTTCCTTCATAACAGGATAGAAACAATCGGCCGCGCGCGGGAAAAATTGGAAGTTCTCTTTGCGCATGCGGGAGCGCGCCGCGCCCCCAAAATCGGCATTATCCACGGACGCATGGATGAGCGCGAACTTATTCGCACGATGGATGGATTTCGCGAAAAAGAAATCGATATTCTTCTTGCAACTACTATTATAGAAAACGGTCTTGATATCTCGTCGGCTAATACCCTCATAGTGGATGACGCAACGCGCCTTGGCCTCGCACAAGCGCACCAGCTTCGCGGAAGAATCGGGCGCGGGCCACACGAAGCATTTGCATATTTTTTGTACAAACCAAAACATCTGACGGAAAAATCACTCGACCGCCTGGAAACCCTCAAGGAATACGCGGAGCTTGGCGCGGGTTACGCGATCGCGCTCCGCGACCTTGAAATTCGAGGCGCAGGAAATATTCTCGGAAAAGAGCAGGCGGGCGCGATAAACAAGGTCGGGCTCAATTTATATTGTCATATGCTCTCGGAGGCGGTTGAAGAACTCAAAGGCGGCGCATAGCACATTTGCAAAAATCCTACATTTCTTCTACCGTCGAGATATCTATGACAAATGACCTAAAATTCCTCCATGCACTCGCATCAATCCCGTCAGTCACCGGAAAAACGCTCCGTACTCTTGCGGCGTATTTTCCGTCGTTTGAAGAGGCGTGGCGCGCGGATGAAGGAATATTGAGAAACGCCGGGCTCGACGAGAAGGCAATAGCCGCAGTATCGTGGAAGCGGCCTTCACTTGACCCGGATCGCGAGCTCGAAACATTAATGCGTGCGAGTATATGGCTTATCCGCGAAAAAGACCCTGACTACCCCGCAACGCTCCAAGAAATCCCCCACCCGCCCTTTCTTTTATATGGAAGCGGAAACCCGAACGTCTTTTCCGCGGGGCTTCCCATCGGCGTCGTAGGCACGAGAAAGCCGACGTCCTACGGAATACAGGCCGCAGAAGCAATAACCGAAACACTCGCGCGCGCAGGCGCGTGTATCATAAGCGGCCTTGCGCTTGGGATTGATGCAATCGCGCACCGCACTACTCTTGATGCAAACGGCGCAACTATTGCTGTTCTTGGCTCGGGCATTGACGACGAATCGCTTTATCCTCCGCCAAACCGCAGCCTTGCGCGCCGCATTGCCGAGTCCGGCGGCGCGGTCGTCTCGGAATACCCGCCGAAAACTCCGGCATTAAAGGAGCACTTCCCCGCACGAAACAGGATTATTTCCGGACTTTCAAAAGGTGTTCTTGTTGTTGAGGCGCAGGAAAAATCCGGAGCGCTCATTACCGCGCGTTTTGCGCTCGAACAAAACCGCGATGTATTTGCGGTTCCGGGATCGATATTTTCCCTTTCGTCAAGAGGAACAAACGCGCTCATCCAGGAGGGCGCGAAACTCGTTTCCTGTGGAGAAGATATTTTGAAGGAATACGGAATAGACTATACTACAAAAAGCGCGCCCGAAGAGCCGCTCAATGAACACGAATCATTCGTTATGAACATTCTTACGGAGCCGCGCACGGTCGACGACATAAAACACCTCACCGGACTTGACACGCCAATCATTATTGCGTCATTATCTCTTCTTGAGTTAAAAGGCCGCATCCGGAACGCCGGAAGCGAAACCTACGAACGAATTGTCTAATACGTTGAATGGGAACAAAACTCGTTATTGTTGAATCGCCAACCAAAGCAAGAACGATCTCCCGATTCCTTGGGGCGGACTTCGTTGTGGAGTCTTCCTACGGGCATATTCGCGATCTGCCTACCTCAAAACTCGGCGTTGATGTCGAAAAAAACTTTGAACCGCAGTACATCGTGCCCCGCAAAGCGTCAAAAGCGGTAAAACTATTAAAGGGGGCTGCGAAAAAAGCGGACAAAATCATCCTCGCGACTGACGAGGACCGCGAGGGAGAGGCAATCGCGTGGCATTTGATTTCCGCGCTCGGTCTCGAGGACAGGCCCGGAGACAACATTGAGCGGATCGTATTTCATGAAATCACCAAGCGCGCAATTGAAGACGCGCTCGCGAACCCGCGCGATCTTGATCTCAACCGCATAAACGCTCAGCAGGCGCGCCGAATCCTCGATCGCCTTGTCGGATATAAACTGTCTCCGTTTTTGTGGAAAAAAATCTATCGCGGGCTTTCTGCGGGACGCGTCCAGTCGGCGGCTGTGCGCCTCATTGTCGAGCGCGAACGCGAAATCGAAGCATTCAAGCCGGAAGAATATTGGACGGTATCGGGAATCTTCAACTCGAAAAAGCACTCGGAGGAGTTTGAAGCAAATCTTTCAAAGATTGACGGAAAACCGCTCGAGAAATTTTCCATACAGAATGAAAAAGCTGCGCGCGAGGTTACCGATGCGCTCGCCGGCGCATCGTGGCGCGTGGGAACTGTCGAGAAAAAAGCGACCACGAAAAATCCGTTCCCGCCGTTTACGACTTCCACTCTCCAGCAAGACGCATTCCGCCGCCTCGGATTTTCCGCAAAACGCACCATGGTCGTCGCACAGCAGCTCTATGAAGGAATTGAGCTGGGAAGTGAGGGGTCCCTTGGTCTCATCACCTATATGCGCACCGATTCATTGAATCTTTCTCAAGATTCAGTGCGTGAAGCGAAAAAATTCCTTGCAGATGAGGTCGGCAAAAACTATGCGCTCTCAGAGCCACGCGTGTTCAAGACCACGTCAAAAGGCGCCCAAGAAGCCCACGAAGCGATCCGTCCGACCGATCCCGCCCGAACTCCGGAATCGATAAAACAATATCTCGACCATAGTCAATTCCGGCTCTATGACCTTGTCTGGCGGCGTTTCATCGCATCCCAAATGCCCCAAGCGCTTTTTGACACGACATCGATCGATATCGAGGGAACTCCCGAGAAAAAGACTGGAAGCTATACGTTCCGGGCAACCGGGCAAATCATGAAGTTCGACGGATTTCTCAAAATCTATCCCACAAAGTTCACCGAAACAACCCTCCCCGTGCTTGAACAAAACGAAGAACTTTTGTGCAAGGGAATAAAGCCCATACAGCATTTCACCGAGCCGCCGCCCCGGTTCACCGAAGCGTCACTCGTCAAAGCGCTCGAAGAAAACGGCATCGGCAGGCCCTCGACATACGCTCCGATTATTTCTACAATACAGAGCCGCGGGTATGTCGAGCGCTACGAGCGGCGGTACCTGAAGCCGAGAGAAACCGGACTCTTGGTAAATGACATGCTCGTCGAGCATTTTCCCGAAGTCGTCGATATCCAGTTCACCGCGCGCATGGAAGAAGAGCTTGATGAGATTGCGGAGGGCTCGAAAGAGTGGCAGCCCGTGATCCGCGAATTCTATGAACCGTTTGCAAAACACCTCGCGGAAAAATATGAAAGCGTTGAGAAAAAAAACATGATTGAGGAAACAGACGAAATATGCGAAAAATGCGGGAAGCGGATGGTCATCCGCCAGGGAAGGTTCGGAAAATTTTTGGCCTGCTCCGGATTCCCTGATTGCAAAAACACAAAGACGATTAAAACCGCGCCCGAGACAATCGATATGAAATGCCCGAAATGCATCGAGGGCGACGTCATCATCCGCCGCACAAAACGCGGACGAATATTTTTCGGCTGTTCCCGATACCCCGCCTGCGACTATGCTTCCTGGACCGATCCGCGAAAACCTCCGGAAGGAAAACAAAAAAAATGAATATAGAAAAAAGCGCCCAGGGGGCGCTTTTCTATTACCGCGCGCGAAATTGAAAGAAGGCGAAAATCGGACTACACTGTCTACACTATGGGAGCCAAGGAACTCTTCGAAAAATTAAAACCGGAACATACGGATGACGAAATCGCGCTTCTTCACCGCGCGTATGAATTTGCAACGCGCGCGCACGAAGGACAGAAACGAAAATCCGGCGCGCCATTTATCTCGCACCCGCTTGCAACAGCGGAACGCCTTATCGAAATGCATCTTGATGTCCCCGCGATTGCGGCCGCGTTTTTGCACGACGTCTGCGAGGATACGAAATATACGATTACGGACATTCAAAAGGGATTCGGAGAGGAAATCGCATTCCTCGTTGAAGGCGTCACCAAGCTCAACAAAATAAAATACAAAGGGAGCGAACGGACCGCCGAGAGCTTGCGAAAAATGTTTCTCGCGATCGGAGAAGATATTCGCATCGTCATTTTGAAACTCGTCGATAGAGTCCACAACATGGAAACGCTTTCGTTTCTTGCGCCGGAAAAACAAAAGCGAATCGCGCTCGAGACCATCGAAATCTATGCGTCTCTCGCCTACCGCCTCGGTATGACCGAACTTTCCGGCGACCTTGAGGACCTTGCGTTTCCCTATGTCTACCCCGAAGAACATGCATGGATCGAGGACCACGCGCGCGAGCGCTACGCGGACGCAGACCGATATATTAAAACACTAAAGCCGCTTCTTTTAAGCGAGCTTGAAAAAGAGCATATCCCTGCAATAGACATCCACGCAAGGAAAAAACACAAATATTCGCTCTACAAAAAGCTTCTGAAATATGACATGGATATTGAAAAAATCACGGATATCGTAGCGCTTCGCGTGATCGTGCCCTCGATCGAGGCCTGCTACGGCGCCTTAGGCGTTATCCACAAACTCTGGCCGCCCTTACCGGGAAAAATAAAGGACTATATCGCGCTCCCGAAGCCGAATGGCTATAGATCGCTCCATACGACCGTATTCGGCATTGACGGAAAGCCCGTGGAAATCCAGATGCGGACTCCGGAGATGCACGCGGAGGCAGAGGCCGGAATCGCGGCCCACTGGGCCTACACCGAATTCAAAAAGCGCGAACCGGACGCCGCAAAAGAGGGAAAACAATCGTTTGCCCATAAAAAGCAGGCCGCCTGGATTCAGCAATTGCGCGAATGGCAAAAAGAATTTGAGAATCCGAACGAATTCCTCGAATCCCTGAAAATAGACTTTTTCAAAAATAGAATATTCGTCCTCACGCCGAAAGGCGACGTCTTCGACCTCCCGGAAGGATCAACGCCCGTGGATTTCGCCTACCACGTCCACACCCAAATCGGAAATACCGCAGTCGGCGCGCGCGTGAACGGAAAAATGGTCGCGCTCGATCACCCGCTGCGAAACGGCGACATCATAGAAATTCTTACTCAAAAAAATAAAAAGCCGAATCCCGACTGGCTTCAGGTCGTCAAAAGCACAGAGGCAAGAAAAAAAATATCATCATTCATACGAAAAACGGAAGAGGAACGAAAATTTCAAAAACCCGGAGGCGAATTGGTTGAATTTCGCGTAACCGCGCACGACCGCATCGGGCTTTTGCGTGATGTCACAAATGCCTTCGCGCAATCGAAAATAAATCTGAAAAACGTCGGAATGGAAACAAAAAACCGGACGTTTCCGGTCTTGATCATTCACGCAATTCTCAAAAACCGCCAAGAACTCGAAAAATTGATGATAAAAATAAAAGGGGTGAAGGGGGTGGAAGAGG
>MHQD01000023.1:0-632 GCA_001822215.1 Candidatus Sungbacteria bacterium RIFCSPHIGHO2_01_FULL_50_25 | reverse complement strand
AAACTCTTGTAATCAAAAAGGTACCGGCGTACCTTATCGATACGTCAACCCCATAATGTACTTATGCTACGCTATAGCGTAGCATAAGTACATTATGTTGCCGAAAAAAACAAAAGAGAAAAACCCGTCATTCTGCTACGCCCTCTCCATTAATTTTGCAAGGATTGAGCGCAGTTCCTCGTCGGAATAAAACTCGACGACGATTTTCCCTTTTTCTCCCAAACGCTCAAGCTTCACTTTTGTGCCGAGCTTTTCCTGAAGCTGGTCCTGCCATTGGCGCGCCTCGGGATCAAGCACTTTTGAATGGCGCTTGCGCGGCCGGAACTCTTTGCCGCCGACTTTGCGCGCCTGTGCCTCTGCCTCGCGTACGGAAAATTTGTTCAACAGTATCGTATGATACACTTCCATTTGTTTTGCAATATCGTCCCCGGCCATTAAAACCGCGCGTGCATGACCTTCGGTAATTTTTTCTGAAAGAATGGCGTTTTGAATCTCTTCGGGAAGCGAAAGAAGCCGAATCGTATTTGCGACCATCTCACGCGACTTTCCGACGCGCTGGGCAATTTCCCTTTGCATCAAATGGAATTCATCAATCAGGCGTTTGAACGAGCGCGCCTTATCAAGAGGGTTTA
>MHQD01000022.1 GCA_001822215.1 Candidatus Sungbacteria bacterium RIFCSPHIGHO2_01_FULL_50_25 | reverse complement strand
TCCCGTGCCGTCGGGCTGCGCCAGGAGCGCGTTTTGCGCGCGATAGAATTTCCGGAAAATCCTGTCGCGGTCTTCCGTTGCGATGCCGATTCCGGTGTCTTCGACGCGGATTTGCGCCGACCCGCGTTCAGCCCGAAGCGCCACCGAGACCGATCCATGGGGCGAATAGCGTATCGCGTTATCAATTACGTTTTCAATCGCCATGCCGAGTTCTTCCTCTGCGCCGTGGAGGATAATCGGTGATTCGGGCTGATAGTATTCGAGCGTGACTTCTTTTTCGCGTGCGAATTCCCGTTCGTCTTCGACGATGCGTGAGATGGTTTCTCCGAGATTGATTTCTTTTCGTTCAAGAGCGCCCTCTCTAAGATCAAGCGTCCGCGCGCGGAGAATTGAGTTTACTATGCTGACGATGCGGTTTGTCGCAAAAAGCCCTTTCTGGAGGGCTTGCCGCGCGGCCTCCGACATGTCCTGTCCGATTGCATAGCCCAAGATCCATTTGATTTCGTTTAAAGGTGTGCGTAGCTGGTGCGATGTCACCGTGACAAAGTCGGTTTTTTCTTCATCGAGTTCTAGGAGCTCTCCATATTTTTGTTTCAGTTCTTCGTTCTCTGTCTGGAGCGCGAGGCCGCGCTTGATAATCATAAAAACATAAAACGTGTAGATGCCGACCAAAAGGAGCCAGAAAATGATGTCTCGCGACGTTTCTTCTTGCGCAAACACCGAGACAACGGAGAGCGTAAGGATTGCAAGCATTCCGATGACAACCGCGGCCATGGCTTCAAGGTCGAATGACCCTTTCATGCCCGATTGCCTCGCGGGCAGGAGAAGAAGAAACACGATGAGGCCCGCGAGAAGCGCCAGGGCAGCCGCGATAAGAATCATGAAAAATCCGTTTATCTCCGGGAGGAATCCTTCTGGAAGAATATTCCATCCGGTAAATATGATGGCAGAGCCGAACACGGTCAGGCGGATTATGCGAAGGAGGAGACCGAATATGCTTGATTTCATTTCTGACTTTTCATCGTCGGCACCGCCTTCTTTTGGCGCTTGTCCTTTTTCCATCTTTCTATTATACGCGTCCCAATGGTTTTTGGAACCTCACATAGATTCCGCACGGCCTTTCGGCCGTGGTACTCCGTACTCTTTCCGTCCGTTTTCGCGATGCGCTTCTACGCCGCGAAAACGTCCGGCGGCTTATATATTTCTTCCGTCCCGACGAAGTCGGGACTCCAGGCAGACATTCATCCGCGGCCTTACGGCCGCGGTGTTCTGCCAGAAATATAAAGCATATGCCTCAGAATTAGGTATCGTTGACAGCGAGGCGTTT
Organism: Candidatus Sungbacteria bacterium RIFCSPHIGHO2_01_FULL_50_25; assembly: GCA_001822215.1. Taxonomy (GTDB): domain Bacteria; phylum Patescibacteriota; class Minisyncoccia; order Sungbacterales; family HO2-52-23; genus 2-01-FULL-50-25. Next base: position 5,277 of record MHQD01000022.1, on the reverse strand, counting down.
CTCGAGTATAGTATGCGTCATGTTAGTCATACGATTTCAACGCCGAGGCCGCACGAATGATCCCGCGTTTCGGGTTGTTGTTACGGAAAAGCGTTCAAAGCCAAAATCCGGGGAATTGGAAATTCTCGGTTCGTATCATCCGAAAACAAAAGAAACCTCCCTAGAAGGCGAGCGAATTTTATATTGGATTTCGAAAGGCGCACAGCCGTCCCCGACGGTCCATAATTTGCTTGTTTCAAAAGGGGTTTTGACGGGTGTAAAAAAAGTGAATGTGGTGAGGGCCGCTAAGAAAGAGACGATTGAGGCGCCGTCGGCATAGCGCGCCGTTGAAAAAGATTGGGAAAGCTGGGAATATAGAATAGTAACGGGTTCTTGGACGGGTGTGCGTTTCGAAGATCCCGAAAGGTCGAAGATGAAACGAATGAGAGGATGCCGGATATTCCGTGAGGAATCAGAAGGCAGGACTCAAATATACTGAAATGACACGAGCAGGTGACCAGGAGTTCCTTGAGTTTTTGATCAAGGCACTTGTAGATAATCCAGACGCCGTGAAGACCGATCGGAAGGTTGACGAGATGGGCGTATTGCTTACGCTCCATGTCGACCCCGCCGATATGGGAAAGATCATAGGCCGCAGTGGCCAGACCGCAAAAGCGATTCGTTCGCTCTTGCGCGTCGTCGGCATCAAGAATAACGCCCGCGTCAACTTGAAGATTGAAGAGCCGGAGGGCGGAAAAGGCCCACGAGCTGCACGATCTGATTTTGACTCTGTTGTCGGCGATTTGAATTTGTAGTTTGCCCGATATATGGGATCATAACGCCTCGATACGTGTCGAGGCTTTATGTTTTTTTGGATCGGTCTAGTATAATGGATAGATATAATGATAAAAAACCCTCCTGTTTCAAGAGGGTTTCGGGTTAGCGGGGATATTGGACTCGAGGAGTGAATCCTTGATAGAGAGATTCCCCTTGGTACCAGCGGATAAGTATCGCGCCGCGGCGATGGAGTTCTTCGAGCGCTTCCGTGACAAAAGCAATCGGCGTTTCTTTACCGTCGGTGCGGCGTTCATCAACTTTCTCTTTGACGCCTGTCGGGTCGAATGCGTCTGGAGAGTCGGTGAGGATGCTTTCGACAAGCTCAAGAAGCGGCATTCGTGCCGACATTTCGATCCGATAGATTTCGTTCACAGTGAATCCTCCCAAAAAAGAACAACCTTTAGAGTGTACGCGAATTTTTTCCCTATGTCAATACGTTTTGATATAATAACCATATTTCCATCCACATTTAGCTCATATTTAGGCGAATCAATGATGAAGCGCGCGCGAGCGAAGCGTGTTATTGATGTTCGCGTGCATGATCTCAGGGAATTTTCGCGAGACAAGCATAAAAAAGTTGACGATCGGCCGTACGGCGGAGGACCGGGGATGGTCGTTAAACTTGAGCCGCTCGTTCGAGCGATCTCAAGTTTGAAGTTAAAAATGAAAAGTGAAAAGGTAAAAGTTATTCTTTTTTCTGCGGCCGGGAAGCAATTCAATTCGAAGATGGCTTCGGATTGGGCGAAAAAATACGATCGAATAGTGATGATCGCGGGGCACTACGAAGGCGTCGATGAGCGTGTTAAAAAAGTAATTGAAAATTTAAAATTTAAAATTGAAAATTTATCTATCGGTCCCTATATTCTCACGGGCGGCGAGCTTCCGGCGCTTGTAGTGATCGATGCGGTCTCGCGCCACATCCCGGGATTTTTGGGGAAAGCGGAATCGCTGGAAGAGAAGCGCCATGGCGTCGGCGTTCCGGCGTATACCCGCCCGGAAGTGTTTCGGTGGAGAAAGAAGCGGTATGCCGTTCCGAAGTTTCTTCTTTCCGGGGATCACGCGCGGATAGAATCATGGCGTTCTTCGCGCGCGCGCAAGCGCCTCTGACCCTTTCCGGCAAGGGGTTTGTTGCCATTCCCGAGCGCTTTTATTATTGTACATATATGCGGCGATGACGCTTTTTCGAAAGACGCATGGAAACTGATGACGCTATATTTTGGATAATTGCCGTTATTCTCATTGCGGCTGTCGGTACCGGTGCATTTGCCGGCATCTATTTTTCGATGTTCCCCGATATATCGGCGGTTGACTGGCGCGGTATCTATAACAATATTGTCATTTTGTTTTCAATTATTGACGCCGTTCTCGTCACTCTTTTCATTCTTATTCTTTGGCGGTTTCGGAAACTTGATGAAATCGGGCCGAAAGAAACTGAAGAGGCGGCGGTCCACGTGGTTCCTGCAGAGATTGAAGTCAAGGAAAATTGGGAGCGGATCCGCGCGCTCGCGAATTCCGAAAACGCGTCTGATTGGAATATGGCGATCATTCAGGCAGACGCCCTTCTTGACGACATACTTGTGCATTTGGGGTATGAAGGCGAAACAATGGGAGATCGATTGAAAATTGTTGATCCGGTCCAGCTTCCTTCACTTGATCGCGTCTGGGCTGCGCACCGGCTTCGGAATATTATTGTACACGATCCAATGACAGAGCATACAAAAGAGGCGGTCGTGAACGCGCTTCGGGCCTATCAAGACGCGTTTCAGGATTTGAAGCTTCTCAAATCGGAACTATAAACCAAAACACCCCCTCCTTCTAAAAAAAGAAGAAGGGGGCATTTTGTTTTTTTCAAGTTGCGGGAGCGGGATTTCTGCTCCCCCGGAGCTTCGCGAGTGCGCTATGGCGCACATGCTTCGCTCCTCCTCCGCAGCCCGGGTTTTCCAAACATGAAGCAGTTCATGTTTGGAAATACCCTGCAAATCCCGTTTAGCCTCAATTTTCAGATAAAAACAAAACACCTCAGTAAGGGCATTTTGTTTTTTTCAAGTTGCGGGAGCGGGATTTGCACCCGCGTCTGGAGGTTATGAGCCTCCCGAGATACTTCTTCTCTATCCCGCGGAATGATTATATTACATTTGATGCTAATTAACAAGATACGCTTTTCTTGCCCAAAATGCGTTTTTTCTATATAATGAATGCGATTTCGTAAGCTGGCGTAGCGAAGTGGGCCAAAAGCGAAGTAATGCAGCTTTTGGCGGAATTGCACCTCAAGAAGAAAAAATAAAAAATCCCGGGAACGAGCGAGGAATTACGGCTCTGTAGTTCAACGGCTAGAACGAGGGACTCATAAACCCTAGAAGGTGGTTCGACTCCACCCAGAGCCATACTTTGTTATTTCGCTCCATAAAGCTCATTCAGCTTTGCGCGGGTTTTTTCTCCGGCGTAACCGGTTTGAGGCAGAATGCCGTATTTTCCCTGAAATGCTTTTACGGCCTTTTCCGTGCAGGCGCCGAAGTTTCCGCTCATAGGGCATTCGTTGAGGGAACTGCCCGCAGGCGGATAGAGGCCTTCAATGATAAGGGCCGCTTGAAGCGAGAGCGTATCTTTTTTTGCCGCGCTCGCGCGGAAAATGTCTTCTTGCCATTTATAGGGAAGAAGTCGTGTTTCGTACGATTCTTTTTTCGGGTCGCTTTCGAAGAAATCCATAATGCCGAGGTATGTTTGAAATGCAAGGTCTGATATGGCTTTTTGGCGAATCACTATGTTTTGCAAGTGCGGTTCATAGATATAGCCGTACTCGATAAGGAGTGCCGCGCCGTCAACGGTGTTATTCGAGCCGATTGCAATAAGTTCTTGATCTTCTACAATTCCGGCATCTTCTTTGGGCAGATTACTTGACGGGTAAAAGCGGGCGAGGCGCTTATATACTGCTTCTGCGATTACTCGAGAGCCTTTTGCGTTTGAGTATTGGCTTTCCGGAATGTAGACGGAAAATCCGGAATATATTCCCGACGCAGAGCGCATGCTCCGCGGATAGTCATTGAAGTGGATATGAAGAATGATGTCGGCGCCATTTTCGTTCGCCCACTTATTTATTCCATAGAGTTTATACGCCGTATCAACTGGAGCCTTATTGTGCTCAACGAGTATCCGCGATTCTATTTTTCCAAGCGCCACGTAACGGCTCATGAGCGCTTTTTGGATTTTGACGAATTCGTCTATCTCCGTTTTCTTCTCCCGAAGGAATTCCGCTATCGAGGGATCGTATCCGGTCCGGGTGCGGGATAGGCGCACGTCGAAATGTGCGTCTGCTGCAAGCAGGCGGTAGAGTTCCTCGCCGAGATCAAGTGTGATACTCGCTTCTTTCATCCCGCGAAATTCTGTTCCTGACTGGACGCTGTCGTGCCCCGGGACAATAAGAATAGAAAGTTTCTCTTCGCCCTTGTCCGCTTTTTCATACGCGCTTTTGAGCGTTTCCTTTGTTGTTGAGTCAATAAAAAAGAGCGACGCCACGAAGTCCCTGAATCTTAAGGAGAATTCCGAATAATCCGAGCGAGACGCAAAGTTTACCGCTAGTGCGAATACGCCGATACAAATAGCCGCCAAAAGAATTTTTCGCATATTTTCAGTATAACAGGTTGGTTATCGCGAGAAAGAGCGGGCGCTGGTACTCGCGGGTGTTTTTTGATAGAGTAACCTCGGACGGCGCGCGGCACCGTCAGATCGAGTGGTTTTAAGCGAGTAGAAGGAAAATCGATAATGGCGCAAAAAATTCGGTTCAAGAGAATTTTATTGGAACTCTCCGGCGAGACCTTGGGGGGAAAGGGCGGATTTGGGATTGATACAAGAGCCGCGGAATATGTCGCGCGTGAAGTCGTATCCGCGCATGCGCTTGGATGTGAGATTGCGATTGTAATCGGCGGAGGAAATTTCATTCGCGGGGAGAAGCTTTCTCATATGGGGATTGACCGCGCGACCGCGGACCAAATGGGGATGCTCGGAACCGTAATAAACGCGCTTGCCTTACAGTCAGAGCTTGAAAAGCATAAACTATATACCCGAGTAATGTCTGCAATGGCCATGATAGAAGTCGCGGAGCCCTTTATTCGGAGGCGCGCCCTGCGCCATCTTGAGAAAGGAAGAATCGTTGTGTTCGCCGGAGGAACCGGGAGTCCGTATTTCTCAACCGATACCGCAGCCGCGCTTCGCGCAAGCGAAATCAAAGCGGACGCGATTTTGAAGGCGACGAACGTCCGGGGAGTGTTTGCCGCTGATCCTAAGAAAAATAAAGGCGCAAAATTTATCCGGGAGATCAATCCCTTGGAAATGGTGAAAAAGGGTCTTCGTGTGATGGATCTCACCGCAGTCGCGCTTTCGATGGAGAATAAGATTCCGGTGATCGTTTTCGACGCCTTCAAAAAGGGGAATCTCGTAAAAATCATCCGCGGTGAAAAAATAGGG
>MHQD01000021.1 GCA_001822215.1 Candidatus Sungbacteria bacterium RIFCSPHIGHO2_01_FULL_50_25 | reverse complement strand
CGATGAGTTCCTTTATCGATTCTGAAACATTGATGACCTCGTGAATCCCCATCCTTCCTTTATATCCGTCAGCGCACATCTCGCTCTTTTTCGGACGCGCCAATTCAATATCGCCGAACGAAGACCCTGCGGGAACGATCTTTTCTTTCACGAGCATATCCAAAACCCGCTCAACCTGAATGTCTTTTTCCATGCTTTTTATTTCATCCTTAGTGAGCTTGTAGGAGTCGTGCTCCGGGCATACGCGTCTCACAAGGCGCTGCGCGATGATGGCGTTTACGGTTGACGCGATGAGAAAGGGCTCGATTTTCATATCGATGAGGCGAGGGAGAGCGCCTGACGCGGAATTCGTATGAAGCGTGGAAAGAACGAGGTGTCCGGTAAGCGCGGCATTGATTGCGAGTGACGCGGTTTCATTGTCGCGGATCTCGCCCACCATGAGGATATCCGGATCTTGGCGCAAGAGCGAACGGAGTCCGGAAGCGAACGTAAGGCCGATATCGGGCCGCACCTGCGTCTGGTTAATCCGCGGGATCCGGTATTCAATCGGATCTTCGACCGTCGAAATATTGACTCCGGGGATATTGAGCATTTCAAGAATCGTATAGAGCGTCGTTGTTTTCCCGGAACCGGTGGGACCGGTTGCAAGGATGATGCCCGTGGGGCGCCTGATCGCGCGATGAATCCGATCAAGGTTGATGCCCCAAAACCCGAGATCTTCCAAAGAAAACCCCTTGATATTTTCCGGCAAAAGCCGCATGACGATTTTCTCCCCTTCAAACACCGGAAGAATCGAAACGCGAAACGAAAGCTTGTACTCCGGGGTCTCGATCTTAAACCGGCCGTCTTGCGGAAGTCGGTGCTCATCGAGCTTCAAATTCGACATGACCTTGATTCGCGCAACAATGCCCGGCGCAATCTGCTTCGGAAGCACCATCGCGTCGTGCAAAATGCCGTCAAGACGATACCGAACGAGCACCTCTTTTTCCATCGGCTCGATATGAATGTCGGACGCGCTTTGCAAAATGGCGTGCCTCAAAAGCGTATCGACGATTCTTACGACGGGTAGATCTTCGGCGAGCTTTTTCAAATCATCCACGTCTCCCTCTTCTTTCCCGTCGCGCGCGACTTCAAGAGCGGCGCTGGTTTCCGTCTTGATGATATCTCCGAATTCCGCCTCAAGAGATTTTTGATATTGCAGAAGGACGTGCTTCATTGACTCGGGGGTCGTAAGCCGCGGAAGCACTTTCATATTCGTTTTCTTCCTGATGAACTCAATGGACTGGATATCGTCAGTATCGAGCATCGCAACCTGCAGGTCTTTGCCCGATTTCTTGAATGCAATGATGTTGTTTTTTCGCGCAATTGCCTCGGGAATAATCTGCAAGACCTCGGGGTCTATTGTCTCTTTGGCAAGATCAACAAAGGGTATGCCGAGAATATATGCCTCGAGGCGCCTCATATCGGTCTCCGGAATATATCCCTTGTCAATCACAATGTCGCGAAACGCCTTTTTCCCGCTTTTCGCTTCTGCTTCCGCCTTTTTGAGGTCTTCGGGTTTTATGAGGCCCGAATCAAGCAAAAAAGCCTTGAGTTGTCCCTCCTCTATTCGCACAACGAAAAACTTTTATCCAGTATCCTTTCTCCAGACGGAGTTGCGTAAGGCGTATCAAGCGCAATACCTTACGTCCATGCTCCAGCAAACCCTAACGCCACAATTCCGACCGATTCTTTGCTACCACGAGAAAGCTGAGGGGATACACAGTGTTGCCAATAAGGTTATTTTCTTAACCGCCGGGGAATCGAAAGCAGCTGTCGAAATTTGGTGCGGGGCGATCCCCTTCCTATTTTTTCCCTAGCGTTTCGCGCACTTTCTCAACCACCTCTGAAAGTTTATAGTCGGTTTTTACGAGATAGCGATTCGCTCCAAGCTCAAGCACGCGGCCAACGTCTTCCATTTCGCCCAAATTCGAAAGAACCACAACAGGGATTTTTACAGTCGCTTCATTCTCGCGGAGCGCCTTTAGAACCGAAAATCCATCTTTTTTCGGCAGGACGAGATCAAGAAGAATGAGATCGGGCCGCTCGCGCTCGACAACGGAAAGCGCTTCTTCCCCGTCAGATGCGCTCACGACCGCATATCCTTCTTTTGATAAAATTTCCTCGATAGACCGCCGAAGATTTATCTCGTCTTCGACCACAAGTATCTTTTGCATATGGTATTTATATAATTACTAAAATAAGCATGTTTCTACTATAAATCCCTACAGGAAAGAATCAACCCTTCGACTCTCCGGCCTAAAGGACGGAGTATGCTCAGGGTTGATACTGAGCGGCGCCTTTACCCTCGCCTCAAAAGGCGATGTTTGGACGCCGTCGAATGTATCAATGTCACCGGGCAACGGGGAGCGTAAACCAGAAAGTGGACCCTTTCCCCTCCCGCGATTCAAACCCGATTTTCCCGCCTGTTTTTTCGATGATTGATTTTGCGATATAGAGGCCGATGCCGGAGCCGACGATCTTTTCGCGCTTGACGTTCTCCGCGCGGAAAAACTTCCCGAAAATGTTCTTCTTCTCTGTCTCGGGAATCCCGAGGCCTTGGTCGGTAACGCTCCATTTGACGCTCGGCCCGCCGGCATCCTCAATTCTTACCGTAATAACGCCGTCCCCGGGGGTGTAGCGCACCGCGTTATCAATCAAATTCTGTACGACCATGGTTACTCGGAGCTTATCGGCTTTCACGGGACGAACCGATTTCGGCGCGTCGTACTCTATTTTTACATGCGCGCCGCCCGTAAGCTCATTGAAATTCGCGACCTCTTTTTCCGTAAGCTCACTTAATGAAAATGGCTGAGAATCGAATACAATAGTGCCCGCGTCAATCCGTGAAACATCCAAGAGAGCGTTTACCATCCGCGCCATGCGTTCGGTGGAATCGGTAAGCGCGCCCACGAGCCGCCCAAGCTCGTTATTCGGGACGCCGGTTTTTTTCTCTTCGTCCGACATGTCGCGCACCATGAGGTCAAGCGTCCATTTAAAAACCGACAAAGGAGTCCTTAGCTGATGAGAAGCGATCGAAATAAATTCGGTCTTCATGCGGTTCGCCTGCGCGATTTTATTGAATCCTTGAATGATGGATTGCCCCATCACAAAAAAAAGAATCGCGACAACCGTCACCGCAACAACAGTCGGAACCTCCGGCTCCTCGAAGTATCTTGCCGCGATGATGGCGGTAAAAAGCATCGTGAAGATCGTCAACACCCCCATGGAAATAAAAAGAAAAGGCGGGCACTGCCACCATGAAAGTCCGGCTCGTTCGCATTCCGAGAAAAAATTGATATGCGGAAGTGTCTTTTTTTGAAGCTCTGCCATACGCTCGTATATTATTCAGTATATCACATTGCCTATAGGACAAGAAGAAGGAGTTATACAATGGGGGTTGACAATGCGCGGGCGATTTTCTATACTTATACCATCTGATCGGTCCGTGGAAACGGACCTCTTTATTTAAATAAATTCGAAGCACGAATCGCGAAATTCGAAACACGATATGATGTTTCGAAATTCGAATTCCGTATTTCCGAAAAAAGTGGATCTCAAGGCGTTCACGCAGTCAATCGAACAGCTTGCCGACGAAAAGGGCATCGCAAAAGAAGCGATCATCGAGACGATCGAGGCCGCGCTCGCGGCGGCATACAAACGCGACTACGGCAGGCGCGGCCAAATTATCCGTGCGGCATTGAATCCGGCAACAGGAAAAGTCGTATTCCGGCAAATCAAAACCGTCGTTGACGAAACAATGATAAAGACGGAGGAAGAGGTTCTCGAGGAAGAGCGCCAGCGCGAAGCAGGAGAGTTCGACCGGGAAGAGCAGGCTCCGAAAAGAAAGCAGGACGGCGATAGTGACGAAAGAGACGCAGAAGGCGATGGGGAAATAAAGCGGGTCAGATTCAATCCGGAAAAGCACATCATGCTTGACGAGGCGCAAAAAGGAAAGCGTGGCGCAGCAGTAGGCGACGAACTTGAATTCCCTGTCCCGGAAGAGCCGACATACGAATACGGCCGCATCGCGGCGCAAACCGCAAAACAAGTCATCATGCAGCGCATCCGGGAGGCGGAGCGCGAAGCGATTTTCAACGAATTCAAATCGCGGGAGGGCGAAATCATTTCCGGCATTATCCAGCGAATCGAAGGCAGAAATATCTATATAGATATAGGAAGGACCGTTGGCGTCATGCCTCCGGAAGAACAGATTCCGTCAGAACGCCTCCGAATCGGCGAACGGATCAAAACCCTTATCGCGCTCGTCGAAAAAAATCCGCGCGGATCAGGCATCTTTCTTTCCCGCGCGCATCCGCGGCTTTTAAGAAAACTTTTTGAAATCGAAGTTCCAGAGATCGCGTCCGGAGCCGTTGAAATAAAAGCGGTCGCTCGCGAAGCGGGATCCAGATCAAAAATAGCCGCAGATTCCCATGAAGAAGGGGTTGATCCGGTAGGCGCCCTCGTCGGCCAAAAAGGCGTCAGGGTGACAACCGTCATAAGCGAAGCAGGCGGCGAGAAAATCGACATAATTGAATGGTCGGAAAACCCGGAGGTATTTATCGCGCATGCGCTCTCGCCTGCGAAAGTGGTTTCGGTGGAGCTACATGGCGAACGCAAAGAGGCGCGTGCAATCGTCCCCGATGACCAACTCTCCCTCGCAATCGGAAAGGGGGGGCAAAATGTGCGTCTTGCGGCAAAACTCACGGGATGGAAAATTGACGTCCGTTCTGACAAAAAAAAGGATGAGATCGCGACCGAAAGCGAAAGCGCCGAAGCGCCCCTCGATGAGCCAAATCGAGCCGAGGACGAACAAAAAGAACCAAAAGAATAATTAATTAATTGATTAAGCAACACGCATGATTCTTTTCCCAATCATTACGTCGCTTGCCGCAATCATTTTTGCGGGGATTCTTATTGTATTCGTCAGAAAATACCCACCAGGAGAAGGAAAGCAAATTCTTATCTGGGAGGCGATCCGGGCGGGATCGCGGGCCTATCTCCGGCGCCAGAATATGACCATCGCCGCGGTCGCGATTGTGCTCGCCTTGGTAATCGCATATATTTTCCGCGACGCGAACGGAACCCTCATCAGCATCGGATTTTTAGTAGGAGCGCTCGCGTCTATCCTTGTAGGATATTTAGGCATGATGACTGCGGTTGATACGAACGTACGAACGACGGAGGCCGCAAAATCCGGAGTATCTCGCGCGTTTCGCGTCGCATTTTTAGGAGGGTCTGTTACCGGTTTTCTTGTCGTCGGCCTCGCACTTTTTTCAGTAAGCATATTTTATTTCTTTACGGAAGACATCTCGTCTCTCATCGGGCTTGCGTTTGGCGGATCCCTTGTCTCTGTATTTGCGCGCCTCGGCGGCGGCATCTATACAAAAGCCGCTGACGTTGGCGCAGACCTTGTAGGGAAAGTTGAAGCGGGAATCCCGGAAGACGACCCGAGGAATCCTGCGGTTATTGCGGATAACGTCGGCGACAATGTGGGCGACTGTGCCGGAATGGCGGCGGATCTTTTCGAAACCTATGCGGTAACCGCGATAGCCGCAATGCTTTTGGGCTCATATTCCGATTCTGGAAGCGGCATCTTGGTACTTTTACCGCTCGTCATCGGAGGCGTTGCGATACTCGCTTCCATTGCCGGAACATTCGTCGTCCGCATAAAAGAAAAAGCAAAAATTATGAACGGCCTCTACCGCGGACTCATCGCATCAGCCGCAATCGCTGCGGCTCTGCTCTGGTTTGTTTTTGCGGCTCTCCTCAAAGACTCGCGGGAACTCGTAAACCCCTACTATGTCGCATCTTTGATGGGAATTCTTGTCACCGCGCTCATGGTCGTTGCGACCGAATACTATACGTCAAAAAAATTCAGGCCGGTACAGACAATCGCGAAGGCATCGCTCTCGGGGCACGGCACAAATATCATCATGGGGCTTGCGTTTTCGCTTGAAGCGACCGCGCTCCCGATCATCATCATTTCTACGGGAATGCTCGCCGCGTTTCTCGCGGCCGGGATCTACGGCATTGCGCTTGCCGCAATGACCATGCTCGCGATGGCGGGAATCATTGTCGCAATTGACGCATTCGGCCCCATCACAGACAACGCGGGCGGCATCGCGGAAATGGCCGGGCTTCCGGAAGAGGTCCGCGCGGTCACGGATCCCCTTGACGCGGTCGGAAACACCACAAAAGCCGTGACAAAAGGATACGCGATCGCGTCAGCAGGCCTCGCGTCCCTTGTTCTTTTTGCGTCATACACGAAGGAACTGGAGAATTTCGGAAAAGGGGTTTTCTTCGACCTCGCCGACCCCTATGTCATCGTGGGGCTTTTTGTCGGCGGCATGATGCCATATCTATTTGGCTCGATGGCGATGCGCGCGGTCGGAAAAACCGCGCAAAAAGTCGTTGAAGAAGTGAGGCGCCAGTTCAAAGAGATTCCCGGAATCATGGAGGGAACCGGAAAACCGCAATACGACCGCGCGGTTGATATCGTAACCAGTGCGGCGATACGCGAAATGATCCTTCCTGCGCTCATTCCCGTCCTCATGCCGATCCTTCTCGTACTCCTCCTGAGGGGACACGCCGCAGAGGCTCTGGGCGGGCTTTTGGTAGGATCAATCGTGACCGGACTTTTTGTCGCGATCTCGATGACATCGGGCGGAGCCGCATGGGATAACGCAAAAAAATATATTGAGGAAGGAAACTACGGCGGGAAAAAATCGCCCGCGCACCAAGCGGCGGTGACCGGCGATACCGTGGGCGACCCGTATAAAGACACCGCGGGTCCCGCGATAAACCCGATGATTAAAATCGTAAATATCGTCGCGCTCCTCCTTGTACGAACGCCGTTTCTCTAATACCCATGAATGTCAGCGCCTCTCCAATAAAAAAATCGGAGATTCTGTTTGAAGTGGTCGTCCCCCACGAAGAATTCGAGCCCTTCGCAAAACGCGCGGCAATACTTCTTTCCGAAGAACGCGATTTCGAAGGATTCAGAAAAGGAAAAGTGCCCTACGAGATTGTAAAAAAAGCGGTGGGCGAACAGGCAATCTACGAGCGCGCGGCTGATTTGGCTGTGCGCAAAATGTATGGAGATGCGCTTCGCGAAGCGCTCCAGAAATCGCCGCATGATCCTGAAAAAGAAGAAACCCCGATAGGGCACCCCGAGATCACGGTCACCAAAGTAGCCCCCGGAAACGAGCTTCAATTCAAAGCAAAGGTCTCTCTCATGCCGCACGTCTCGCTCCCCGACTATAAAGCGCTTGCACGGGAAATAAAAAAACGGGAGGCAAAAGAAATATCAGTAAAAGAAGAGGAGGTCTCAGCCGCGATCGATTGGCTCCTTGACTCGCGCGCGACCGAGATCGCGGTCGCGCGCCCCGCGCAAAAAGGCGATAGCGTTGAGATTGATTTTGAGATCCGGCGCGGCGGGATAAAAATTGAAAACGGAGAATCGCGGCGCCACCCTTTGATCATCGGAAAAGGAAAATTCATCCCCGGGTTTGAAGAGAATCTCATCGGATTGGCTTCCGGTGAAACAAAATCATTCACCCTCGTCGCGCCGGACTCATGGCATGAGAAATCGCTTCGGGGGAGTGCGCTCGACATTACCGCGACCATGAAAGAAGTGCGCGAGCGGAATATCCCCGCGCTTACCGACGAATTCGCGAAAACCGCCGGCGCGTTTGAATCAAAAGATAAGCTCCTCGAGAGCGTCCGCGCGGGACTCCTCGAAGAGCGGCTCGCAAAGGAAAAAGAAAGAATCAGAATGAGGATCATCGAAGAGATCACCGGAAAAATGACACTTGAAATCCCGGACCTTTTAGTCGAGCTCGAACTCGACAAGATGGCGGACGAGCTTAAATCCGGGGTCGGCGAGATGGGCATGAAATGGGATGAATACCTGCTCCATATAAAAAAAGATATTGCGGGACTCCGTGCGGACTGGCGAAGCGAGGGAGAAAAACGCGCGCGGATAGCCCTCACGCTCCGGGAAATTGCCGCACAAGAGCATATCGCGCCCGCGGAGGACGAAATCCAGACGCGCGCAAACGAATTTCTCGCGCGCTACAAAACAGTGCGTGACGCCGAAAAAAAAATTGACCCAGGCGCGCTCAAAGAATATACTAGGGGCGTATTGAGAAACGAAAAAGTATTCGAATTTTTAGAATCGGCATGAAAACAGCCATGAACCACGACATCAATTCACAATATCTCATCCCGACCGTCATCGAAAAATCGCAGTACGGCGAACGGGCCTACGACATCTATTCGCGGCTATTGAAAGAGCGGATCATCTTTCTCGGGGGGCCGATTTCGGATCCCATCGCGAATGCGGTGATTGCGCAACTCCTTTTTCTCGAGTCGCAGGACGATAAAAAAGACATCAAGCTCTACGTGAACTCACCCGGCGGATCGGTTCCCGCGACCCTTGCGATCTATGACACCATGCAGTATGTGAAGCCGGACGTCTCAACCATCTGCGTCGGCATGGCGGCCTCGGGCGCAGCGCTTCTGCTTGCCGCGGGCGCAGAAAAAAAACGCTTTGCCCTCGCAAACTCCGAAATAATGATCCACCAGGTGATGGCGGGCGGCATCGAGGGCCAAGCGGTTGAGATCGAAATATCGGCAAAACACATCATCCGCTTAAAAGACCGCTTGAACCAGATTCTCGCAAAACACACCAAAAAACCGGTCGCACAAGTTGAAGAGGACACGGACCGCGACTACTATATGAACGCGGAGGAAGCGAAAAAATACGGAATCATCGATGAAATCATAAAACGGAAAAACTCCGTAAAGTAATCCCGGAAAAAATCCGTCCCCCGACGGGTTTTTTGTTACGTTTCTCTCTACTCGCTCGTTTTGATATAATGGATATGAATGTATCAAAGCCAGTACCCGCATGAACGAAAAAGAACCGTCAACAAAACAGCTTATCGCGTTTACCGTCCTCCTCTCTTTTATCGCGTCGATCCTCGGGACCATCCTTACGGTAGGCGTTCTTCTCCCGGGCGCTGACGCCGGAGGAACGAGCGGCCCGCTTATTTTCAACAAACCCCGGCTTCTCGAGAAAATAACCGAAAAAGTGCTTGAAAAAGAAACGATCGAGCGCGTGGAGCGCCAGGACGAACTCATTGTAAAAGTAGTCGAGTCTGCGTCCCCCGCCGTTGTTTCAATTGTCGCGACAAAAGATGTCCCTGTGATCGAGCGCTATTTTGTCGATCCGTTTGAAGGAAATCCCTTTTTCGGAGAAGGCGGATCCGGATTCCAAATTCCGCAATTTAGGCAAAAAGGAACAGAGAAGCGGGAGATATCATCGGGCACCGGATTTATCGTGTCAAAAGACGGCCTCATCATCACGAATAGGCACGTTGTCTCCGATACAAGCGCGGAATTTACCGCGCTTCTCAATGACGGCTCAAAACGAACGGCGAAAGTTCTCGCGCGGGACCCCTTGCATGACCTCGCAATCATGAAAATCGAGGGGAAAGACTACCCGACAATACCCCTCGGCAGCTCGCAGGAAGTAAAAATCGGCCAAGGAGTTGTCGCAATCGGAAACGCGCTCGGCGAATTCAGAAATACCGTCTCGGTCGGCGTCGTATCGGGTCTCGGGCGCACGGTTGTCGCGGGAGGAGCGGGTATCGAATCAGAAACGCTCCAAGAACTCATCCAGACTGATGCCGCCATAAACCCGGGAAATTCCGGAGGCCCTTTAATCAATATCCGCGGGGAAGTCATCGGCGTAAATACCGCGGTCGCGTCAGACGCAGAAAACATCGGATTTGCGATTCCGATTGAAAAAGCAAAACGCGCCCTTGCAAGCGTGCAAAAATCGGGAAAAATCATCTATCCCTTTTTGGGCGTCCGCTATACCGCGATCACGCGCGAACGCGCAGAGGCAGAGAAACTCGCGAAAGACTACGGGGCGCTTGTATCAAAGGGGCCGGGAGGGGAAGCGGCGGTTGTTTTGGGAAGCCCGGCGGAAAAGGCAGGCATCAAGGAGGGCGATATTATCCTTGAAATTCAAGGCGAGCGCATAGACCAATTGCACACGCTTGCCTCTATCCTCCAGAAATACCACGTCGGCGACGAGGTAACGCTCAAGGTGTTCCGCGACGGAAAAGAATCCGAATTCAAAGCGACTCTCACGGAACGGAAAGAATAGGGGCTAAAAGCAATTTTCCCAAAACCGCGCCAAAGCACGGCTTTGACTTTTTCCAAGGATTTGCAATAGTATCCGAAGCTCATCACAAAAGGAATCACCATGATAATACGGAAAATGGGCGGAGAATGGGAAACCGCAATAGTCCCTGCGCCTCCGAAACAATCAGACGCAATACTCGCTCACTCTTCATACAAAGAAGCCTTCCATTCCGCAATTCCTCCGTATCTTCTGCCGACAGGCGTTGCGCTCATGCTCGACGGACGAAGATTTCTCCTCAACGGAGGGCTTCTTTATACCGATGTCGGGATTCATGCTGAATACGCAACGCCTGAAATGGACAATGCGGAAGAAATCGTCGCGCATCAAAAAGCGGGCGAGCGAATTGTGGCAGAAATAGTATCGGCAATGAATAGCACAAGGGCGTTGAGAAATGACGGAGTCACCCTCCGTCTGTTCCGAAACAACAACGCGGAAAACAGGGAAGACCCAAAAGATAATAGGAAACCGCTTCCAAAAAGCTATGGCGACCACGAAAGTTATATGACGGAACCCGGCGACCGCACGAACCCTACCAAAGAATATCTGATACATCGACTTGCGCCGTTTTTCATATCGCGCATCATCTTCACTGGAAACGGATACATAGCGGAGGAAAAGAAACGGGTGCGATTCTTTCTTTCTCAGCGAGCATATGTGACAGAGAAAGTGGTAAGCGGGGACACCCAACACAATCGTGGGATAATAAACACAAGACAAGAGCCGCTCGCGCACGCTCACAAGTACGCGCGGCTCCACGTCATCGTGGGCGATTCGACAATATTCCAAGCCGCAACATTTCTCAAATTCGGCACAACGGATATCGTCCTTGATATGATCGAGATGGGATTCCTCTCCGATCCGCCGCTTGGATGCCCCGTGGATGAAACATTCCTCTGGGCGCTCCATGAATTCAATGTCGATGTTTCGCTCAGGACAAAAGTTGGCGGACTGTCTGCGGTCGCGCTCCAAAAGTGGTATTGCGAAAAGGCGGAAGAATTCTTTAACCTCTATCCGAAACGCCTCACGAGAGTCCGCAACCGCGTGATGGAACTATGGAAGGAAGCCATCGAAGCCGCGGAAAGCGACTATCCGATTCAAAACCTCGCTCCCATTGCGGGGTGGGCGGCAAAATGGACGCATATCGACCGAGACATCGCGCGTCGAGGACATTCATGGGGCACGAACCCGTACCAATACATTCACGTTGATACAAAAAGAAGCGATGAATCGGCGCATCAAGACAAGCGCACTATCCTCGGCCACATAAAACTCTTGAGCATCATTTTCGACCGAATTCTGCCCGAGGGTACTGCGCTCCTCCTCGAGCGAAAAGGATATACGGCAAAAATCGTATCGGATGAAATGGTCGAGAAGGCGCAATCCGGAAACCTCCTTTCTGGACGGGCGAAAGCGCGCGTAACCGACCTTCGTGTGGCCTATCGAGAACTCACCCAAGGAAAACTCGAAAAGGTTATTATGGATTGGGAAAAAGTGCAGATCGTTGGTACTGCACTAAATACAACGTTCACATACGGCGATCCTTTCACCGCAACTCCTCAAGTTGCAAAGGCAAAGTTATAATAGCGCCTCGGTTTCGACCGAGGTTTTTTCATGCATGCATTTATCCATGCTCCAGAAGGCCACGGGCTTGCCCATGGAGCTTCATTTTTCCCATTATATCGGCTATGATACGCCCGATGAATGATGGAGAATCGGATAAAATTCCGTACTACCGGACGCGCGCATACCGCGCACTCGAAACAATCCCGGGCGTCCTCGCATGGACCACGCTTATCGGGATGATCTTTATCGCGTGGCGCGCGCCGATATTCGCAAGCTTCTTTATTATCGCATTCGACCTCTACTGGCTCTTGAAAACCGTATTTTTCGTGTTCCATATCGGGGCCTCATACAGCGCAATGAAAAAAAATCTTGGCATTTCCTGGATGGAAAAGGTGCGCGATCCGAATCTCCGCGTCGCGGAAGAACTCTCTCCCCATGTGAAATCATGGAGCGATCTCTATCACCTCGTAATCCTTCCCGCATACCAAGAGCCCTACGACGTTCTCCATTCAAGCATTGCAGCGCTCCTCACGTCGTCATGGCCGAATGCACAAATGATTATTGTCCTTGGAGTCGAAGAGCGCGGCGGAGATGAGGACAAAAAATCAGCGGAACGGATTCGAGACGAATTTGCAGGCGAATTTTTTGACTTTTTGGTTACCGTGCACCCGTCGGACATCCCGGAAGAGATGCCGGGGAAAGGATCAAATGCGGCGTGGGCCGCGAAAGCGGCTGAAAAACGGATCCGCGAGCTTGCTATTCCGTTTGAACGCGTTATTGTTTCTTCCCTTGATTCGGATACGCAGGTCTATCCCGATTATTTTGCAATCGTAGCGTACCGCTATCTTACGGAGAAAGACCCGCTGCACGCGTCGTATCAGCCGATCCCGGTCTACCACAACAACATTTGGGATGCGTCTGCGCTCTCGCGCGTTGTCGCAACGTCAGACACGTTCTGGCAGATGATCCAGCAGTCGCGCCCCGAACGCCTGGAAACATTCTCATCACACTCGATGCCTTTCAAGGCGCTCGCAGAAATCGGGTTTTGGGATACGCACGTCGTATCCGAGGACTCGCGCATCTTTTGGCAGGCGCTGTTTTACCACGACGGCAGGTGGCGCACGGTGCCGCTTTGTTATCCCGTTTCAATGGACGCAAACCTCGCGCCTTCATTCAAAGAAACCGCAATAAATATCTACAAACAGCACCGGCGCTGGGTATGGGGCGTTGAAAACGTGCCGTATATCATCTATCAATTTGCAAAAAATAAAAAAATTCCGCTCCGCAAAAAAATATTCTTCATTTTCGACAAGATGGAAGGATTTTGGTCTCTCTCGACGAACTCCATCATGATTTTAGCGCTCGGCTGGCTCCCGCCGTTTCTCGGAAAAGAGGCGTTCTCAACAACGGTCCTTGCGCATAACCTCCCGAAAATCACCCAGATTTTGATGACGTCCGCGATGGTCGGGCTCGCATTCTCCGCGGTTGTTTCGCTTTCGCTCTTGCCGACCCGGCCGAAAAAAAAGCCGTACCATTGGAAATGGTGGCTTTTGCTCGAATGGCTCTTCATCCCCATAACCGGAACGTTTTTTGGCGCAATCCCGGGATTGGAAACGCAGACGCGCCTCATGTTTGGCAAGCGCCTCGGATTCTGGAGAACGCCGAAACACCGCGCCGCGCCGTAACACCTATCACTCCCAATGCACTGCCTCAAATTCCGCAAGGCGCTTTTTTATTTCGGGGCTGTCTGAAAGCGCGGGGTCCGCGCGCAAGATCTCGATTGCTTCGCGCCTCGCCGCGCGCACAAGTTCGGGGTCGCTCACGCCTTTCAAGAGATCGCGGCTGAATCCCGATTGCGCGGTGCCGAAAAAATCGCCCGGACCGCGAATCTCGAGATCCTTTTGGGCAAGCTCAAATCCGTTTTTTGCCTCCTCAACGGCGCGGAGGCGCCGCGCCGCTATGCCGTCCTCGGTCGAAAACAAAAAACAATACGACTGATCCGCGCCTCTTCCTACGCGTCCGCGGAATTGATGCAATTGCGCAAGGCCGAAACGCTCCGCGCCCTCGATCATCATGACCGACGCATTCGGAATATCGATGCCGACCTCGACGACCGATGTCGAGACAAGAATATCGCTCTCTTGTCTTCTGAAGCGCTCCATCACAAGCGCCTTTTCCTTTGCCTTCATCTTCCCGTGAAGCATTGAGACGCGAAGATCTTTGAATACGCCCTCCGATAATTTCTTATATTCTTCTTTTACGCTTTTTACTTCCGATAGAAGAAGTTTTTGCTGATACGCTCTTTTTGTCGCGGACGCGTTCGGATCCGGAAGATCGATTCGCGGACAAATGACAAAAACCTGCCTCCCCTTGAGGACCTCTTCGCGGATACGCTGATACGCATCTGCGCGCCCCCGGGAATCTATAACTTTTGTTATGACCGCTTTCCGGTACTTCGGCATTTCATCGAGTATCGAAAGATCCAGATCGCCGTATACGGTAAGCGCGAGCGTCCGCGGAATCGGGGTCGCGGACATGGAAAGAAAATGAGGAATCTCTTCGCTCCCGTTTTTTACAAGATGCGCCCGCTCGCGCACTCCGAATCTGTGCTGTTCGTCCACCACCACAAGCCCCAGATTTTCAAAAGAAATATTTTTCTGTATGAGCGCGTGTGTCCCCGCGACAATATCGGCGCGATCCGCCCTTTTCTCCGCGCCGGTGCAAAATCCGAGCGAGACTCCGAAAGGCGAAAGAAACTTTTCAAGAGTCGCAAAGTGCTGGCGCGCAAGTATTTCCGTTGGCGCCATGAACACCGCGCGATACCCGGCGCGCGCCGCAAGAAGCGCGGCCGCGGCCGCGACGACTGTTTTCCCGGATCCGACGTCCCCTTCCAGAAGCCGGTTCATGGGCGACGGCTTTGCCATGTCGCTTGCAATCTCCCACAAAGAACGGCGCTGCGCATCGGTAAACGGAAACGGAAGCGAGGCGGTAAATTTCTTTATGAGGGAAACGTCGAGTGGGATTTTCGGCGCGTGATTTTGTTTGAGGCGGCCGCGCTCCCGAAGCGCGCGAAGCTGTATAAAAAAGAGATTTTCAAAGGAAAATCTGCGCTCGGCTGTTTCGGCGTCCTTTTTGGTTTTTGGGAAATGGATATTGTAAAGCGCGTCCCCGAGCAAAGGAAGCTGGTTTCTGACGCGCACTGAATCCTTCAGCGAATCTTTGATATGCGCGCGGAGACCGATGAACTGGGAGATAAGATACCGGAGCCATCGCGACGTGATACCCCACGACTCGGGATAGACCGCGACGAGGCCGCCGGTATGGATCGCGCGCGCGCCCACGCGCTCATATGAAGGATTTTGCAAGTAATTTCCGCCGGGACCCTTTGCTATTTTCCCGGATACGAGCACCGCACTTCCTTCACTCACGTTCTTTGCGATAAACGGCTGGTTAAACCACACCGCTTTTATATTCCCCGTCTCATCGCGGATCACCGCCTCGGTAAGCGCCATGCGCTTCCGGAACGTCCGGTGCACTGAAATTTTAAGCGCCATGCGCTTCCGGAACGTCCGGTGCACTGAAATTT
>MHQD01000020.1 GCA_001822215.1 Candidatus Sungbacteria bacterium RIFCSPHIGHO2_01_FULL_50_25 | reverse complement strand
CTTGACGCATTTCTCGAAAACCTCCAGGTAATCGCGCCGGAGTTTGCGAGAATCTGGGTCTCAAAGCGCTTTATCCCGTTTTTCTCGTATGAGCAGGCATGGATCATTGCAACGGATGACGGAAATTTCAATCCTCTGATCGGCGGCCAAGAAAACTTCGGAATCCTCCTGGCGCATGCAATCCGTTCAGACGAAGAACTCTCCGAATACTCCGGCAAAACGCACTTTGCAAACTTCGCCCTTTCCCCTTCGATCCACCGCGCAATCAAGCGGATTCTCGGAAGCAAATTCCTCCAGCAAAGATAGATCATTTTCCGAATACGTTCACGCGCGGCGCTCCACGCATATACAAAAACCAGCTCATTCGAGCTGGTCGTTTTTTTGCTACGCCAATTTTCTTCGCAGTTTTGGGATCGTATACGTGCGAGTCACTCGGTTGGTATTCCTATCAAACACAGTGACTTCGGTGCGGCGCGAACCAAAACGCCGTACGATATATTTTACAGCGATTTCCGGCTCCATATCATCTCCGCAGGTATAGACATCCGCAGAGGCTTTTGAATTCTCGGGCCAGGTATGGATGGACACATGCGATTCCTCTATTCCGATCACCACGGAAACGCCAGCGGGAGTGCCGGGAACAAGAGGGTCGAATTTGCGCGTGATCATGCCGGTCATCGATGCGTGCGCGCGGCTCGTTGCTTCAACGAGAATGCTACTCACTTTATGAAGATCGTCCAGGACACCCGTCTTGCACTCAAAGATGCTAAGAAGATAATGCACCCCGAGCGACCGCTCTCCTGACGCAAGATCCATCGTCTGCGCCTCCTTTGTAGAATGACAGGATCTTATTCAAGAATAGAAAAAAACTCTTGAAACATCAAGAGCTTTTTTCCGAAAAAGCGAACCTATGTTTTTTCGTCCCGAAGCGTCCGCTTTACGCGCCGCCCGCCGCGCCGATCAAGCGCGGTTTGCTTATCGCGAAGCCGCACCATCCGACTCTCAAGTTCATCCTTCAATGAATCAATTGCGGCATAGATATCCTGATCTTTGGCCTCAACGCGAATCATCCGCTTCCCGAACGAAAGATTTGCTTCCGCATAATAGACAAGGCCCTTGCGGTGGTGCATCGAAGTGCGCGCAATCTCAATCTCGAGCATCGGAAGCTCTTCGTCTTCTGCGCGCCGAATGATTTTTTTGACCGGAGAAACGAGTTTTGCCTCGATATAATCGCGGAGCGCAGGAGTAATACGCAAATTTTTTTGCTTTAAGACAATTCTCATACGTTCATTTTATATATTTAAACGCGCACGTCAATAAAGAAGTAACTGCCGCGATTCAAGAAAAAGTTATCCACAATTGACATTTCACTGTGTGAATTCGAAAATGAATAGAGGAGAAAAAAATATAGCATGGTAACGCGGCGGTTTGGTCGACTGGCGCGAGTAACCTCGACATACGTCATATGGCAAAGAGACGAAAGGCTGCAAAGAAAGCCGCAAAGAAAAGAAGAAGATAGATCTTCTTCGCCACAAAAATAAAATGCTTCGCGCGACGCGAAGCATTTTATTTTTTTTCAAACCCGACATATTGTATTTCCTCATGAAGCAGTACATCGAATTCCTCCTTGACCCGCGCTTTCGCGCGCTCGATGAGCGAACGAACGTCACCCGCGCGCACCCCTCCCTCGTTCACGAAGAAATTTGCGTGTTTCGGCGATATAACCACACTGCCCTCGCGGCTCCCCTTAAGCCCCGCGCGATCAATCAAGAATGACGCGGGGATATTGGGCCGGCCGGCAAGCTCGGGAAAGCGGTTCACGAGTGCGCCTCCTCGATCCCCCGCCTCTTCCCACGAAATATTTTTGAATATACAACCGCAGGATTGCGTTCCGATATCCTGTTTTTCCGTTCTTTCCTTACTCAACGCAAGGATCCGCTCCTTGATACGGTGAGGGTCTCCTAATGCCAGAGAGATGCGGACCAAAAGAATGATCCATTCAGAATGCTCCTTAAAAATGGAATGGCGATATCGAAATTCGCATGCGCGGTTCGAGAATGTTTTTATCGGAAGCGCGGCCTGATCGCTATCAAGAAAAAAAACTTCGGAAACGACGTCTTTCATTTCGCCGCCGAAGCATCCTGCGTTTCCGCGCAGAGACCCTCCGACAGTTCCGGGAATACCTATCCCCCATTCAAAACCCGCAAGCGACGCGCGCGAGGCGGCGGCAACAGCAGAAGCCATTTTTGCGCCCGCATCAGCTTCGAGCACATTTCCTTCAACGCGGATGCCTTGATTCCCGGCATGGATAACGACTCCGGAAAATCCCTCATCGGATACGAGTATGTTTGAACCTCCGCCAAGAATAAAAAACGGCACGCTTCTCTCGCGTGCGAACTGTACCGCATCCCTCACATCGTCCGCTGTGCGGGCATCAATGAAATACCGCGCGGGCCCCCCGATTTTATATACAGTGTAGGGCGCGATGGGTATGTGCTCTTCAATCCGAATCATGCGATCATTTTACTTTACTCGGAAGGCGCAAGAAGGGTTGACGCCGGGTTTGTTCTTACTTGCCCTCCCACCTTTTATTCCAGAAGGGCCACAGAGGGTTGACTCCAGGTTTGTCCTTATGTGAGTGCCTGCTCTGTGACCCGTCAAGAAAAAGGTAGGAGGATGAATAAGTGCCTGCTCTGTGACCCGCCAGAAGAGGTACGGGACACACGCATATCACAACTATAAGACAAGACACGGCAATGGACAAGAATTCAATCGATGACCGCGCTCGCAAAATCCTTTGGGAACGACGTGAGAATCGCGGAGCCATTTTTCTGGACCAATACCATATCCTCGATCCGAATGCCGTATGAGTCGTCCGGATAATAGAGGCCCGGTTCAACGGTCACTACTGACCCGGCAGGAATCACGCACGGAGTTCCGCCGATATGGGGCATCTCGTGACATTCAAGACCGACGCCGTGCCCGGTAGAATGAATAAAACCCCTTCCCCGGACAGAATCGGTTTTAAATCCGCACTCGCCAAGCACGCGAGAAACCGCTTTATGAATATCGCTCCCGTCGATGCCTGCGGTAAGGAGCGCTATCCCGCGCTCCTCTGCGGCAAGAACGGCTTTGTATGTTTTTGCGCGCGCGGCCGAAGGTTTACCTTTGAAAAATGTTCGAGTGATATCCGCGAAAAAACCGGTTCTGCGCGAATACGGAAAAAAATCGCAGACGATCGGAGACCCTGCGCTAATCGCTCCCTCGCCTATCGCGTGCGGATCGGCGGCGTGCGCTCCCGAAGATGTGATCGTGCCGGAAGCAAAAAAACCATTTTTGAAAAACCGCTCCTCAACAGAATCACGAAGCATTTCAGACGTAAGCGGATTGCCGCCTTCGTGCAGTATGCCTCGCCGAACGGACGCTTTTGACAATCGCTCTCTCACCGCATAAAGCGCTTCTTCGGCCGCACGAATCGATTCCTTAATCGATTCTATTTCCGCAGAAGTTTTTTTCATGCGTTCCGGATACCATGGCCGCCCACCCACGAGAATACGGAACTCGGCGCGCAATAGTTCCGCAATCTCAACCGGCGTATCCGGGTGGAGAATCACTTCGCTTATTTTGCGCTGTCGGAGAAGCATACGGAGCGCCCCGAGCGTTTCTCCGGCTTTTATACCCTTTCGAAGCCCCTCAGCTGACTCAATTTTGACATCGTGCGCCTCATTTCGCGCCCGGTTGATTTCGAGAGCGCTTGCAATAAGCGCCGCGCGCGCGGGGCGTCCTGGAAATTCGACGAAAAAATGCGGGTCGTGGAGCCGCATTCGAATTCTCCATCTTAAATCGGCATTATAGTGCGGAGAGTCGGGCATTGTCGCTCCATATATGATACGCGCTGTTTTCATAGCGATTTTTTCCAGAAAAGCAAGATCCCCCCATCATGCACGCGATACCAAGAGTTACACTCGAAGTATCACGAAAATGATGGGGGGCCTTGCCGGACAAATAAGAGCTACTTCCGGTAAACCGGAAAAGTGGCACTCACTTACTCTATTAGTAGCAAAAATGGCTTAAAAAGTCAAGTGGCCTATACACACCACGCCTGTTTTCCGGGACTTTTCATACATATTTCCCGTTATAAGAACATCAAACCATGAAGAAAAAAATCCTATTTGTCATCACGAAATCCAACTGGGGCGGCGCGCAGCGATACGTATATGATATTGCGACAAACCTTCCGAAAGATGAATACGAACCGGTTGTCGCGGCAGGAGGAGACGATATCTTATTCAAGAAACTTACCGAAGCCGGTATCCGCACCATCGCCGTCAAATCATTTGAACGCGATATCCATATCACAAAAGAGTTTCGCGCGGCCCGCGAAATTCTTTCGCTCTACACGCAAGAGCGGCCATCTGTGATCCATCTTAACTCGAGCAAGGCCGGAGGCATCGGCGCGGCAGCTGCGTGGATCTACAAACGAACTCCGGAAAATACACATCCGCTCGTCGTCTTCACTGCGCACGGGTGGGGATTTCACGAGCCGCGGCCGTTCATCTCCAAAATAGCAATATTTCTTGCGAGTTTCTTTGCATCACTTTTCCAGGACATCGTCATCTGTATTACAAAAAAAGACGCACGCGCCGCACAGTATTTCATCCCGAAAAGAAAAATTGCAATCGTCCCGAACGGAATCCGGGAGTTTCCGGTATACACGCGCGAGGAATCGCGGCGCGCGCTCCTCGGCAAAACAGGAATATCCCATGCGCCTAAGGGTGCCGTCATCGGCACCATTGCGGAGCTCACGAAAAACAAAGGGTACCGCTATCTTCTCGAGGCGCTCTCTTTGCTTCGCGGCGAGGGAATTCAATTTCACGCGGTCTGGATCGGCGACGGAGAATTGCGCGATACGCTCGCGCGGGAAATCGCGCACCGAAATCTCCAGACATATATTTCGCAGATCGCATATGTGAAAGACGCAGCCCGCTATCTTGCGGCATTTGATATATTCGTTCTGCCGTCTCTAAAAGAGGGCCTCCCGTATACGATCCTTGAAGCGATGGCTGCAGGAATTCCTGTGATAGGAACGAGGGTGGGCGGCATTCCCGACTGCGTTCGGCCGGGCGTATCGGGGGTCCTTGTTTCGCCCGGGTCAGGCGCCGAGATCGCAGACGCAATCAAGCTGTTACTTTCAAACGAAACCCTGCAAAAATCACTTGCAAAGAGAGCAAAAAATGTCGTACAACAGTTGTATACGCTTGATCGAATGATCCACGCAACAAAACAAATCTATGCAGCAAAAACATAGGATAAAAACCGCAATACTCGTCATGGGAGATTTTATCGTGCTCTACGGCGCGCTTTTAGCAGCACTTTTCATGCGCTACTACGGGTACGAAGGGCTCGCACCCATCAAAGCGCACTATGTCCCTTTTGCGATTATCTTTTCCGTCTGGCTCATTGTTTTCGGATCATTCGGGCTCTACGACTTGAAATTCATGAGGAACGGGAAACTCTTTCTCTACCGCCTTTTGCGCGCGGTCAGCATAAACTTCATTCTCGCGATACTTTTTTTCTATCTCCTGCCGTTTTTCCAAATTGAGCCGCGGAGAAACCTCTTCCTCATCACCATATTGGGAACAATATTCCTTCTTTCGTGGCGATCATTGTTTAACCTCGCGGTCGTCCGAACGCCGTCATCGCGAGTGCTATTTATCGGAATTACGAAAGAAGCGTTTGACCTCGCACGATTTCTTCTCGCGCACCCGCAGCTCGGATATCAGCCGGCCGCATTCGGAATCCCTGATGAAATAAATACTTCCTCGCTTCCATTCCCGCACGCGAAAAACGGAAGCGCGATCCCGCACATCAACATATCTAAAAATCTCCCACATATTTTGACGGAGCAAAAGATTGAGACAATCGTCATCACGCGGGACATCAAGGAAAATAGGATATTTGTAAAAATGCTCTTTGAAGCGATTCCGCTCGGAGTTTCTGTGGTGGAATTCACCACATTTCACGAAATGCTCACCGGAAAAGTCCCCATGTCTCTTATTGAGGAGATATGGTTCATTGAAAACCTTATCGGATCCCGCCGCAGGATATACGAATTTTTCAAGCGGGGCCTTGATATTTTTCTTGCGACTGCCGTCGGAATACCCGCAACCATCCTCACCCTGTTTATTATCGCTGCAATAAAACTCGATTCAAAAGGGTCTGCGTTTTTCATCCAGCGCCGCATCGGAAAAGACGGAAAAACGTTTCTCCTTATGAAGTTCCGTTCGATGGTCGCATACGCGGAATCCATGGGAGGATACAAAGGAGAGGGCCGGGACCCGCGCCATACCCGGGTGGGAGCGTTCTTGCGGGCGACATACCTCGACGAGCTTCCGCAGATCATAAATATTCTAAAGGGCGAGATGTCTTTTATCGGGCCGCGGCCGGAACGGCCGCAATACGTCGAAGAGCTCAAGAAAAATATTGCGTTTTATGAAATGCGGCTTTTGGTACCCCCTGGGATTACCGGCTGGGCGCAAATCAATATGGAAAATGACGCGTCAGTGGAAGATGCGCCTGAA
>MHQD01000019.1 GCA_001822215.1 Candidatus Sungbacteria bacterium RIFCSPHIGHO2_01_FULL_50_25 | reverse complement strand
CAAAAACGCCTCGATGGGAAACGCCATGACATACGTGGTATCGTTCCGATATTTTTTCGAGAGTTCCTCAAAGTAACCGGACAGATCATCCTTCGTCACAAATGCACGCGGCGAATCGTACTCCCCCTCCCATATTTCGAGAGAATACGGAGCAAGATGCGGTCCGATCCCGATCCAGATTTTTTTCGGTACGCGGCCGAGTTCTTTCAGCGCGGCAAACATGAGTTCGCGCAATTTCCCGCTCACCCGGAGGGTATGGCGCTCTACGCTCTCTTCATCGGTAAGCGATGCGGGCGGCAGGCGAAAAAAGTATTTTTTTATCACCGTCGGCTTCACCGCCCCATTCGGCACTTCAAATGTAAGCGCGCGAATTGCATGCGTTCCGACATCAACCACCATAAAAACGGGGACATGCCGCTTCCCGAAAATAGACATAAATGACATATGTCCAGTATATCAAAAAAACAGCGATTGGACGAGAATACTACTCGATTTGTGCACGGATCCGCCTCACGCCTGCGGACGACGACTCTTCTTTGGTGATATGAAATCGGCCTATGGTTCCGGTATGCTCAACGTGCGGCCCGCCGCAGAATTCTTTGGAAAACACCTCGCCGGTCTTCGGGTTAAAAACCGTATATACTTTCACGCGCGGAGGATATTTTTCCCGGAAAAATCCAAGCGCGCCTTCCTTAAGCGCCTCTTCATATTCCGTCTCCTCCCATTTCACCGTCAAATCTCGTTGAATCGCACCGTTCACCCACTCCTCGATTTTCGCAAGCTCTTCCGGGCTGATTTTCCTCGGAAACCGAAAATCAAAACGCGTGCGCTCAACGGTGATATCAGAGCCGTCTTGGCGCACCTCGGGGCCCAAAACCGCACGAAGCGCGGCATGCATCAAATGCGTAGCCGTGTGCAGGCGCGTCACTTTTTCAACTTCGGACTCGTCGCGGATCGTCACCTCCCCGGTTCTCAAGTAAAGCCCATGCCCGCCGAATTTCGCTTCCGACCCCGCGCGGGAAATTTCCTGATGGAGTTTCACTTCTTTTGCAAAAGCTCCCCGATCAACAGTTTTTCCTGCACGCGCGGCAAGTTCTTCCGTCAATTCAAGCGGAAATCCATGAGACGCAAGAAGAATGAACGCATCCGCTCCCGAAATCACGTCTCCTTTGACAAGCAGTTTTTCAAACTCCTTAATACCATTTGCATACGTTCGTTCAAATGCTGCCTGCTCTTTTTCAAACACTTCCCGAATCATCTCGCGGTCGCGTTTCAAATCCGGATAGGCATCTTTATACGATGATATAACCGCATCGATCAACACACTCAAAAATCCCGTTGGAAGACCGACCAGATAATGGCCGTGCGTGACTGCCCGACGTATGAGACGCCGAAGCATATAGCCGCGATCTTTATTGGATGGAGCTACGCCGTCGCCGATGAGAAATACGCTCGCACGCACATGATCGGCAATGATGCGTTCAGATCGTTCATTTGAATCTGTTGCACCGGATCGAATCCGTTCAACCAAAGGAGCCAGAAGATCAATCGTGAATATGTTGGAACTATCGTTTGACGCCGCCGTAATCCGCTCAAGCCCACCGCCAAAATCGACGTTCTTCTGTTCTAATTTTTCAAAGGTACCGTTTTCCAACTTCTTATATTCCATAAAAACTGAGTTGCCGATTTCAACGAATCTACCGCAATCACAGTTTGGATGGCAATGAGCTCCGAACTTTGTATTGTGTTCAACGCCAAGAAATTCATAGAATACTTCCGAATCTGGCCCGCCCGGCTCGCGCGCGGGCATTTTTGCAGGCGCGCCCGCTCGGCTCCACCAATTTTTATCTCCATAGTAAAAGATACGTCCGCCCTGCAGGCCCAACTCATTGCCGCGTTCTTCATTCATAAGCTCCACCGCCTTTGCCTCAATCCCTTTTTCTTTAAACAACCGCTGCCAAATTGCAACCGATTCATCATCTCGCGGAATATTATTTTCTTTATCACCCGCAAACACGGTCACGTATAGCTTCTGCGGATCAAGCCCAACGATATCGGTCAGAAA
Organism: Candidatus Sungbacteria bacterium RIFCSPHIGHO2_01_FULL_50_25; assembly: GCA_001822215.1. Taxonomy (GTDB): domain Bacteria; phylum Patescibacteriota; class Minisyncoccia; order Sungbacterales; family HO2-52-23; genus 2-01-FULL-50-25. Next base: position 6,980 of record MHQD01000019.1, on the reverse strand, counting down.
TTCAAAAAACCACGGAAGCTGTTCTTCTTTGAAATATTCACCAAGCGACCAATTCCCAAGCATCTCAAAGAATGTCGTATGACGATTATCGCCCACTTCATCAATATCTTCGGCACGAAAACTTTTCTGCGAGTTTACCAACCGACGGCCAGCCGGATGGGACTCGCCCAAAAGATATTTAATCAACGGCTGCATTCCGGATCCCGTAAAAAGCGTCGTATTATCGCCCTCGGGAACCAAGAATGAAGATGAGATAATCACGTGTCCCCGTTCCTCGAAAAACTTCAAAAATTTTTGCCGAATTTCTGATGCATTCATGGGGTTTATAATACTCAAAAGCGAATACCTTTTCAATAAAGAAAAAAGGCAGACGAATCTGCCCTTCATATTGTTCTTTTATATCAATTCGCGGAGGAGTTTCGCGCGGATGGGATTTCGCAAGCGATTCAGCGCTTTTGTTTCGATCTGGCGGATGCGCTCGCGCGTCACCCTGAATCTCTGACCGACAACCTCAAGAGTCATCGGATCCTCGCCATCTAGTCCAAAACGCATTCGAAGAATGGTTTGCTCTTTCGGCGAAAGCTCACTAAGAATTTCTTCAGCGCGCTCCGCCTTCTCTTCCGTCTCAACGAGTTCGTACGGCGATTCAGCTGACTCGTCCTCGACAAAATCACTCAATACCGAATCATCGTCTCCAACGGGCTTATCAAGGGAAACCGGCTCATTCGCAAAGATATGCCGCATAACTTTGTGTACAGGCATCTCTGCATACTCGGCTATCTCCTCAACATCCGGCACATGCCCAAGTTCATCGGTAAGCGCCTGTTTCGTCCGAAAAACACGGATACGCTCCTCAAACACGTGGTACGGAATCCGGATAAGCATCCCTTTATCCGCAAGCGCGCGCGTGATGGCCTGCTTGATCCAAGGAGTTGCACACGTCGAGAATTTATACCCCCGCCGATAGTCGAAACGCTCAACCGCTTTCATAAGGCCGAAATTCCCTTCTTGAATGATGTCACTAAGATCAAGGGATTTGATCCATGAGTAGCGCTTCGCCATCGAGATGACCAACCGCAGATTTGCCGCAACAAACTCCTTTTCAAGCGCCCGCATTGATTCGAGCGCCGCGCGAATCCGCTGCGTTCGTTGTAGGATTTCTCGAGCCGGCATGGCAAATTTCATCGCGCCCTGCCTAACCCTCCTCACAAGAATCGAATGCATACGCTCACGCGGCCGGAGTCCTTTTCGCGCAAGCTCAAAATTCAAAGAATCGTCCTCTTCGCTCCATTCACCTTCAAAGAAAAAAGAAGCGATACCGTTGTGTCCGTTCTTTCCGCAAAGAAACTCATGGTGACTCCGAACGTCTGAAGTGCCAGCGACGATTTCATCCGCAATCTTCTTCAGAATCCTTCGATTAAAGCGATAAAGAAGAAGATGTTCGACTATTGCTTCGCCGCGTTCCGGGTCCATGCAAAACCCGCCATTCTTTCTTCCCCTGTCAGTCGGCTGGTCAAAAAGGCGAATGACCTTTTCAAGAATGTCTTGTGCCTGCCGAACAGTCGGCTTCTGCCTGATTTCCGAGCCATCAGAGGAAATAAATATCTCCTCACCCGAACCCCGATAGGGATTTCTCCTCGAATCCACGCGAAATGATTTAATGGCTGACTGAAAAACCGGGAAAAACACAATCTCGCGGACAATTGCCGCAAAAGCAACATCAATGGCTTTCCCAAAGCAAATTTCATCTTCCTTCGTAAGAAGGTCGACTTTCCCCATCTCTTTGAAGTACATCCCGATGGCGGTCGGTTTCCCGCCTGCCGGCAAGCGATCATACATGGTCTCCCGATCAAGATCACCCCCGTTTTCTCCCGCGATTCCTTCCGCACCGCGAGGCGCAAGAGAAAGGATATCGCCCTCGTCGCCAAACGAACCGCCTGAAATTGAGAAACCGCCGTTTGGATCAATGACAAACGGAACTCTTCTTCCTCGCCGCATAGTATCCTCCGTGTGAAAGATCTGTACCGGCAATTATATATGCCAGAGCGAGAAAAAAGCAACAAGAAAAAGCGGCTTGCGAAAGCCGCTGGAAATATGAGGACTGTTGAAATTTCTTATTCTCTACACTACACTCCGTGATGCTTTTTTGGCCTCTTTCGAAACCCGTACGAGTAGCGCGTCGTAACGTATTCGGAACCAACTCTCTCCGTTCGGTACTCGCTATGATCCGCCGGTATATCGCGCGAAATTCGTCCGCGAATCCGAAGCTCCCAGTCAGCGCGCTCTGCTCCGAAAAACCGGGCAGAAAATTCAACCGCCTTGAACGCCTCGAGAGTTGAACACGTAAAGATGTCAAGGTGTAGCGTCCGCCAATGGGGCGAGAAATGCGCGGTGATGGCGCTTGTCTCAATGAGCTGAACCAAAGACGGCCCTGCGGTACGCGATTTCGCGTGGCCAAAGTCGGGAACCAAGGGCTCGCCAAAGGGCTTCATCTCAATGACTCGGCATATCTCGCGGGCAAACCGCTTGATCTCATCGGCCGAGCTGATACGCGCGTGATCGCACCCGAAAAGATCCAAAGAAATCGAGCGCCCGTATTCACTCATCGCGAGCGTGCGCTCAAGTTCTGCGGGAAGCACCATCGACGCCCGATGCATCGCAGGCGAGTACCAGCGAAACGAATCAAGCGGAAGCTTTTTTGCGCGCTGATCAAGCGATCGAAGCGCACGCTTGAACCGCCCCGGCTCGTGGGATGCGGCAACAAACGTGAAGTAGCCGCCGATGTAGGTCGCGAGAGATGTCATAAACGTCTGCACGTCGCCCTTCGGAAATACCTCTCGCATTTGGCGGTAGTTGGAAGGCATTTCGTCCGGCTGAAGCATGCTTGACCCGGTTTGGCGGATCAAGACGCCGCCTCGCGCAAGAATACAAGCAATGTCAAGATAAAACGTTGTCCGGAAAAGTGAAACCGCGGGCCCCACAGGATCAGGCGAATCAACCACGATGAGGTCATAGCGCTTTTTTCGCCGGCGCGCATTTCTCACAAATACTGCGCCGTCCGCGATAGTAAGCCGGACTCGCGTATCGCTCCATGCGCCCTCGGGAATTGAAGGAATGCGCTTTTTGACAAGCTCAATCACTTCCCGATCGATATCGACAACGTCGACTCGCCGCGGATTATGCGTTAGCGCCTCTCGGAGCGTCCCCCCGTCGCATCCAATGAGAAGGATTGTCTCCGGCGGCCGCACGCATGAATTTGCCGCGCAGTGAACTACTGCTTCGTGATAATATGCCTCGTCCCCTTCGGTGGTCTGCGTAATGCCGTCAAGCCCGAGAACTCTCCCGAAACGCGGCGTCCCGAGGACCTGAAGATGCTGGAGCGGCTTTCCTTTTGCATCGCGCGTGCGCAGATTTGCAATTACGCGGTCAACCTTGAACTCCATGGCAACGTCAGGGAAAAGCTCCTCGCGAAACCATCGTGCGCCATTCCGCTTCACAAGACCCATCTCGTCCTCCTCCAAGTGAAAAAACTAAAAAAAGCGTATCAAGAAATTCTTGATAATACAAGGAGTACTATGAAATAATTCCCCCTCCGATCATCTCTTCTCCCGCGTAAAAAACGATTGACTGCCCCGGGGTCACCGCGCGCTGGGGCGTCGTGAATCGGACATTGATAATTTCGGATTTCGGATTTCGGATTTCGGATTTTTCAATCCAGCAGGATTGCAACGACTGCCTATACCTTATCCTCGCTTTGCACTGAAACGTCAATTCCGGCGCTCGCCCCGAAATCCAATGAATATCTGACACGGCGATTTCGCTCTTGAAGAGCCCTTCGTCATACGGCCCCTCGGCAACAACAAGCGTATTTGTCAAAAAATCCTTTGACGCGACGTAATAAGGAATTCCGCCCCCAATGCCGAGACCCTCACGTTGGCCGATCGTATAAAATTGAAGCCCCTCGTGCTCGCCAATATCCTTCCCAGATACCGTTCGCACGCGGCCGCGCGAAACCGGAATATATTTTTTTAAGAATTGATTAAGATCTATCTCCCCAATAAAACAAATTCCCTGGGATTCTTCTTTCTCGGCAGTCGGCAAACCGAATTTCCGCGCGAGCGCTCGCACTTCCGGCTTTGTGTATTCGCCAATCGGAAACACACAGTGTTTTAACTGCTCTTGTGTGAGCGTCCAGAGAAAATAACTTTGATCCTTATTCAAATCTTTAGCAATTTTCAATTTACAATTTTCAATTTTCAATGAATTTTCAATTTCGAAATTTTCAATGCGTCCGGTATTATCTGAAAACTGAGAATTGATACTTGAAAATTCCGGCTCCCGCCGGACATAGTGTCCGGTTGCTACCGCATCCGCTCCGCGCTCAAGCGCGCGCGCCAAAAACGCGCCGAACTTGATATGGCGATTACACATGACATCGGGGTTCGGAGTCCGTCCCGCCGCGTATTCGCGGATCAGATACTCGACAACCTCCTCTCGGTACTCTTTCGTAAAATCCCACGTCTCAAAGGGAATTTCCAAATGCGCCGCAACGCGGATAGCGTCTTCCCGATCCTTCTTGAAATTGCACGGGATTTCGGGATCAGACCACATTTTTATATGAACGCCCGTAACATTGAAACCCTGCTCTTTCAGAAGCGCTGCAGTAACGGAACTGTCCACGCCTCCTGACATTCCGACAAACACCCTTCGACGTGTGGTGAGCAGGGCCGAACCACTTCGCTCAGGATAAATATTTTTCCGTATGCTTTTCTTTTCCATCGCCGTGATTCTAATGGATTTTATTCTCAATTTCAAGAAACAATCCCCTCCTTCTAGAAGGAGGGGATTGTTTTGCAGCGAAAATTAATAGGAATTAGAGCACCGCTTCTTTTGCCGCTTTTGCTACGCGGAACTTGACAACTGTCTTTGCAGGAATCTGGATGGTGGCTCCGGTTGCCGGATTCCGCCCTTGGCGGGCTTTCCGGTTGACCTTTACGAGCTTCCCGATTCCGTGAATCGGAAATTCGCCCGCTGATTTCACCTGCTTGTAGGCAAGTTCAACCACCGCATCCATAAAACTCGCGACGTCCTTTCGCTTCATGCCGGTTTTTTCGGCGAGCGCATTCAAGACGTCTGATTTTGTCATCTTTGCCATGGATAATATATTAAAATTAGATTAGTAAACAAAATGAACTACTAAGATCTTTCGACCTGTTTAGATAGACTAACACGCCTGTTTACTTCTTTCCGAGTATTCTGAACATTTTCGTGCCGCACACGCCGCAGGTGCCAGTCATGGCACGGCGCTCCCCGCCCTTTCCAGGAACCGTGACCTCCTTCGGATCCTTCATTGGGCGCTTCGCGCGGCACTTAACGCAGTATGCTTCTACATCTGCCATAGATGCAATATAGTCCTTTTTAAAGGAAAAACAAGGCCTTTGTTATGCACACATGCGAAAACACCATATTTTTTCGAAAAAGCAAAAACCCGCGTCTGGTTAACGCGGGGTCACTAATGTTTTCAAATCCGCTAACCGCGGAATGATATGGTCCTCCGGGACGCCTTCGCGCACGAATGCATGCCGAGGAACTTCTCCGGAAAGAACTGCAATAAATCGTATCTTTGCCGCGTGTGCTACCTCAATATCAGCATACCAATCACCGATATAGCAGGCCTCTTCGAGAGAAACGGGAATCGCCTCAAAAATCGGCCGAAGAATCGCAGGATCCGGCTTTTCCGCATTCGCAACCTCGCGCGTACATACGAAGTCAAGCATATCGCGATTGAGACTGATCGAGCGAAGCTTCCAGGTAATCGCCCGCTCGTCGTTCATCGTACAAAGCGCGACTCTGACTCCCCGCTCGCGAAACCACTGAATCGTTTTGATGCTGTCCGGAATTTCCGGATAACCGATTTTCTCTTCAAGCTCCCGAAATCGCCAATAAAAGTTCTCGGTCTCTTGATCCGTAAGATGCGGCCAGAGATCGGTCTTGATTCCTTTCTTGAATCTGGGATTTCCGCGAAGCGTTCCGTTCTTGTTGCTCTCACGCCACCTGTCAATCGCATCAAGCGGCAAACCCATTTCTTTAGCCACCGCGGCGAGAACTTTCGTATAGCTCGCAAACAAATCAAGCACAACGCCGTCGAAATCTAGAATCAGAAGTTTGAGTGGTTTTCCAAAGAGCTCCATATGATCCTCCTATCTACAGGGAATACGACACGCACTGTAACGTAAAAACTTAATTTCCGCAATAATCCTGATTGATTTTGCCTTCGGATTATAGTAGAATAATTCTCGTACTTTCGGGCGACTAGCTCAGTGGTAGAGCGCGTCACTGATAATGACGAGGTCGGAGGTTCGATCCCTCCGTCGCCCATACAACCAAAAACCTCCCCGACACGTCGGGGGGGTTTTTGTAGAACGGAAATTACATCGGCGTAGTACCAGGACTCACGCACGCCTTGCAGTTCTTCGGATGCATAACAAGTTCAATAACAGCGGAAAGTCCGACAAGAACGTACACCGCCTGTTCAATCTGCGGCCAGCCGCCGAGAATCCTATTCACGACATTATACCCGAATGCAGAAAACCCCCAATTCAACCCCCCGATTGCAAGGAAGATGAATGTGACCATATGAAGTGCTTTCATATTCATCATCATAAAGAAATGAAATATACACTTCGACCTTTATATACTAAAAATACAAGAGCTATCCCGCTTATTTATATATTATACCATAAAAAACAAACACACGGGAAACGAAAAACAAGCCCGATGCGGGTTTCAATATGTATAAGTAATCCTTTCAGCTGTTCCGGTGTCGAGACTGCGACACGCAGAGTCTCAAGTTAAAGCTCCTCGCCCCGTTAGATTTAAATCCCGCGAGACGAGCCCCATGATATATCGCTATATCTAACGGGGCGAGACCAACACTTTTTGTGACTCCGATATGAATCGGAGGCGACCTAATAAACTTC
>MHQD01000018.1 GCA_001822215.1 Candidatus Sungbacteria bacterium RIFCSPHIGHO2_01_FULL_50_25 | reverse complement strand
TCCCGCCCCTTGGGGTGAGACGTGAGCAAAATAATTGCTTTTAATCATATCCGCAAGTTTTTGATCAGCCGCGCGTGCAAGGAGCGGGTCTTCAGCAAGCGGGCGGAGTCCCGCGCTCAATCGTTCCTGGTTTGTACTCGCGATGATGCCGGACTTCGGGATATTGACGGCCGAATCGGAGTCAATCCGCTTGAGCGGAGGAGGAGCAAATATCTCTTCTGCAAGCGCTTCAATCGCCGCTTCAAACTCTTTTGGCCTTTGTTCGATGAATTGCGCGGTCATCCTCCGAAAACCGGTTTCGATTTTGTCAAGGAAAAAAAAGACGCTCGACGTCGCGACGAGAATCACAGAGAGAATGATGCTTATGATATGCTTCATGAGATGCGGCAATTCTTGCCAGTATACGTCCATATTTACCCCATTACAAGAATGCCACGGCCGTAAAGTTTGTGTGGTTATTCTGTAATGGGGTTTGCTGACAAAAAACCACCCGGGGTGAGCCCTCGGGTGGTTTCGCGGAAGGCAGTCTAATTTATTTCGTACCGGAGCGTCACGGTGACCCGGATCTCCTGCGATCCCGGCTCGATAGAAGGCGCAGGCATGGGTGCGGCGTCGCTTGCTCCGCCGCGGCCAAATGCCTCGGTTTTTGCGTAGTAGACTGGCGGGTATCCGCCGCCTTCATCGATCGACAGAAGCCGCCCGAGAGAAAATCCTCCCGCGGCAGCGATTTCCTTCGCGCGCTCCTGCGCTTTTTTGATGGCTTCCGAGCGGGCGCTCGATTCAAGCGCCGCCGGATCATCCACGGTAAACGAGAGCTGGGATACGGAGTTTGCGCCCGCATCGACAATGCCCGAAAGAATCGCCCCGATTTTTTCAAAATTCCTGACTTTCACAAGATAGGACTGCGTGACCGTATACCCGACTATTTCTGCGGGCGGACACGGCTTGGAGTCGCCGAAGCGCTCAACCGGAGGACATGAAAAATATTGGTAGCGCGGCTCAACGGAATAATATTGCTGTTTGATGTCTTTTCCCTCAACGCCGGAGTTTTTGACAAGCGCGATTGCGCGGTTTGCCCGCTCGATATTTTCCTGCTGGAGTTTCCCGATGTCTTTCCCGCCCTGCGAGATGATGCTAAAAGAAAATTCGGCGACGTCCGGCTTTGCGACAACCTTCCCTTCGCCCTGCGCCGCAAAACTTCTGAAGCTTGAGGGCTCGATTGAGCGCGCATACGTCCCGACATAGCTCACCGCGGCGTACGATACGCTGATAAGAGCAGCGGCGCCTGCGATCATGAGAATCACTTTTCCTTTTTCCGTTGGCATGGAGATTGTAATTTAGTTATTAGATATATGGATATTTTATTGCTTCTGGCCTATCAGGTCAAACGGATGGAATCGCACATACGTGACAAGGAAAGCGGTTCATGAATAGCCGAGGCGCTTCGAGGGTATCTGTAGGGAAAAGTAGTATCATGGTATTTTGCCTATGGGTCATTGAAAACAAAGATCTTTGAGTTCTACCGCGAGACGATGTGCAGGATTTTTTCGGTTATAGAATTCTTCTTTAAGGATATGTGAATACCGGGGATCAATGATAACTGCTCCCCCGCTCGGCACCGGGTCATACGGGAATCCTTTGTTATCAGTTTCTTGTGGAGGGCCGAGACGGATGAGGAGTTCGCCCGAGGAGTTATTTTTGAATTTTATCAGGCATTCTGTTGACCCCGCGTCTTCTTTTGTGAGTGCGATCGAGGAAGGAACAAATCCCGAATCCGTATAGCTGATCACGGGTCCTTCGAATTTTTCTTCATCGATAACGCGCGCGCCGCCCATAGCGGGCGGGTTTTCTGTTGCTCCCGCAGCCGGCAGTTCTCGCGCGGGCTCCTCTGTATTCCTGCTTTTTATATAAAACAGCGCTCCGCCGAGCAGCAGCATGACGCACAATCCAATAAAGATCGTTGAAAGCCACGGATCATTCACTATTTTTTTTATTATCCCCATAGAGACAGTATACAGAGAGGATTCGCCTTGAAACAAGGATGCCCTTCCGATATACTGTGGAAATGAAAAAAGAAACATTGTATGCGGGGCTTGTCGCATTAATAGTTCTTGCCGGGATTGTATTCTGGTATTTCAATAGGGCAGCGTATTCACCGGCACGCGGGCAGAATCAGGAAATTAATACTCATAACGCATCACCACAAGAACCCATGCCGCAGGAAGAACAAAAGAAAGCAAGAAACCCGATTGCGGTTTTTGATACCTCGAAAGGGATAGTCGAAATTGAGCTTTTCCTCGATAAGGCGCCGGTAACCGCAGGCAATTTCGCGAAGCTTGCAAAATCAGGATTTTACAACGGGACAAAATTCCATCGGGTCATCAAGGGGTTTATGATTCAAGGCGGCGACCCGAATTCGAAAGAGGTTGACGCTTCGCGGTACGGAACCGGCGGTCCCGGGTATACGATTCAGGATGAGTTTGTCTCGGGTCTTTCAAATGTGCGCGGGACGATCTCTATGGCAAACACCGGCCGCCCAAATTCAGGAGGATCGCAATTTTTCATAAATCACGCCGACAATGTCGGGCTTGATCATGATAAGCCCCCCCTTACTTCAAGCCATCCTGTATTCGGGAAAGTTGTAAAGGGTATGGAAGTTATTGACGTGATTGCGGGGGTAGAGACGAATGCGAATGATATTCCTTTGGTTCCGGTCACAATTCGTACGATCACGATACGAGAGTAATCAACCCTTTGACTCTCCGGCCTAAAGGCCGGAGTATGCTCAGGGTTGATACTGAGCGGCGCCTTTACCCTCGCCTCAAAAGGCGAGATATGGGCACCGCCGAATGTATCAAAAAACCCTTTGGTAGAACACCGGAGGGTTTTTATATTTCTGGCAGAATACCGCAGCCGCAAGGCCGTGCGGAATCAATATGCGGTTAGCGGTTATTAGAGCGGCGCAATGATAGGCGGCTTTCGCAATGAGACCCATAGGGCGAAGATGCCGATTGCAAGATGAAGTAGGGTGTCTGTCGGGTTTTCAAGCCCGACGTTGTATATGACAACGCCTTTTGGCACGGTTCCAATCGCGCTATAAAGTCCGAATAGGATGCCGAGAATCCCGATCGCCATGACAGAAATTCTTTTTGCGGAGTGAGAAAGGAGCGAGGCACCAAGGAGCATTCCGGTGCCGAGAAGTACGTGGATGACATTTTCTCCCGTACCGAAATGCCATATTTCCCCAAATATGCTTTCCTCAGGGGTCGGGCCGATAGCGCCCGAAAAGCCGAATATGGAAATGACGTTCAAGGCCGTGCCTACGATAAGCAAAAATTGTGTTGTGTTCATAAAATCAGCGTATATGGCGGTTGTCCGCGACTTTTTTGCTGTGTACCCAGTATATCAGAGCGGCTACTCGACGATAAGCTTCCCAGTCATGCCGGCTTGGCGGTGCGATCCGACGCTGCAGTAGTATTCGAATATCCCGGTTTCTGACGCGACAAACTCGGCAGTAGTTGATTGACCCGTTTGCACTCTGCCGGTTTTTGCGCCGGGAAATTCATCAACCACCCAGTCATGGAATCCCTCGGTGCTGGTAAAATTAATTTTTACCGTGTCCCCTTTCTTCACTCGCATTTCCTTTTGCGAAAACGAGAAGCTTTTCCCGGTAATAGTAAAGGTCTTTGTTTCCGGCGCATCCGTCGCGGTGTTCCCGCTCTCCACTAAAGAGCTGGTATCCGGTTTCATTGTGGCATTCTGTTTCGGCGCCAGATCGCTCTCTCCTTGCGTGTAATAGTTTGAGATAGCGTAATACAGTGTTCCAGCAAGAACCAGAATAAGTGCGACTACGATTATGACAGATGGTGCCCCTAAGCCCGCACGCTCGCGGAAATATTCAGTTTTCATATGATGTGAAATTAAAGTTAAAAATTGTTTCTTGAGTATGACATAATCAAAAGCGAAGTCAATTTGTTGTGCGTAAAAAAGCCGCGCGGCTTTTGCCTGCGGCGTTATGTGATGCGAACGAGCGGAATATGATGCGTGATATCGCTAAGAGGCGTTCCGATTGCAGCTGCAATCAAGACCGCGGCGATCGGGGTGCATCCAATTGCGGTTTTATGCGCAATGTGTGCGCTCGAGATGAAGAAATCAAGCCATCTGTTTGGTCGGGGCCGTTCAGGCGCGCACCGCCCGACAATTGCTCCAGATTCGATTCCGCAGCGGTCGCGGAATTCTTTGATATGGCGTGCGATACAATACTCGTCGATTCCGTCGTAGCGCTTGACAGTGCCAATGAGCGCGAATGTCGCAGTGCCCCTATGCGCATCTTTGAATGCGGAAAGAAGCGCCTGGAAAATGCTCTGTGTGAAGATGATCTCTTTCGCCAATTCGGGATTCTCCCGAAATGCGCATTTTTTCACCGCCGCGAGCTCGTCCCTGCGCGAATGAAGAAATACGACGCCCATGTCTCACCTCATCTATTATGGTTCCTCTGAAAGTCTATCTAAAAAACGGAACTAAATCAATGCCGGTTAATCGATTTGGATAATTTTCTTTTTCGACGTCTTCCCGGAGATAATTTTTATCCGGGATATTTGGACATCAAGATATTCTGATATCGCACGGATAATGGCGTTGTTTGCTTTGCCGTCGTGGGGCTGTTCACGGATGGAAACGATAAAATGAGTTGCGTCATCCGCAACAACAAATTCTTTTTTGGCGTTCGGTTTTGCGCGGATAAAAATTTTCATGTGAGCCGTATTTGACGTAAAGCCATTTCCGTGCTATAATGATTTCAGAACATTGAACCGGTCATTCTCTTTTGCAGAAAGTTTGCTCATCCGAGTTGATTTTCCGCAGGAGAGAATGGCTTCACATAGGAGCCGGGGGTGCTGGTCGCGCTCTCATCGCTAATACCTCTTTTCTGCATATTAGCATGATTCGCGGACCAATATCACTCGCGGTAACCATCCTTGTGTTGTGGATTCTTCTCCCGAAGGTTCTCAATGCAATCGAGCGGTTTCTCGTGGTTTCACTCACGAGCGCCGCAAATATACTGGAAGGGTTTCGCCTCACCGCGCCGCCTTTCTAGAACTCGCGCATCCTTCACCGGATGCGCTTGACTTTTTAATAGATTCCGCATGGTCTTGCGGCTGCGGTGTTCTGCCAGAAATATAAAAAAGGCCGAATGGCCTTATGGTTTGAGATACTTGCGCAATAGCTGTTCGCGCGACATCCATATTTTCGATACCCGTCGGGACCGCAGCGATATCGTACTGCCTTGTATGTTTCCGGCATTTCGAGTTTGCGAGATAAGAACGCGGGCATTTCTTCTGGCGAGTCGCTCGTGAAATCCCTCCAATTGCACTGTAATGAATCCAAAATGCTTTGCCTCTGCGCCAAGGATTGTTTCCCCGGTGAGCGCGCGGACGTTTCTGTATTTAGGAAAGGAATGCATTCGTTTTGCGAGAGCTCGCAGCGAATCCCGAAAATCATCCCGCAATTGAATCCCGGCGTGCGCGCGGCCGCAGGCGCGTGCCTGCAAAAGTTCTGTGTATGCCCGATTGACATGGATTGCGATGAGTTCATCTCCGGGAGCGATTTTCGTTCCATCGGGAAGCGCAATCTCCTTTCCGGAGTATCGAATGAGGTGAAAAAGAATGGCATTCTCCGCTTTCGCATCATTGCGCCAAAGCCCGTAGTATCTGATGAAAAGCCAGTCGTATGCCCGGAATACGCAGTCAATGAGTTTACTGAGCACGCAATACCTCCGGCGTGATCTTGGCAAACCATAGAAAATTTTTTAACCAATGTCAACTCATGGAGCGTAAACCCCGTTACCACGGCCTTCTTGCCGCGGCATTAAATGATTCGCCTCGCGCGGGACGGCCATTTCTCTACGGGCTTCTGCCCGCGGCTTCTTGGTAACGGGGTGAAAATATTGCGACCCCCGCCGGGAAATCCCGACGGGGGTCTTGATGCCCTCCTACTTTACCTCGTGTGGTGGCCTTGGCCGTCCTGCTGCTGGTACTGCGACTGGCTCTGAGACGAGTAGCTCGACGCAGAAGCGCCTGCCTGTGACGACGAACCAGAGATCGCCGTAGAAGGCGCGTATGCCGACGATCCAGAAGTCGCTCTGCCACCCTGGCCACCTTGTCCTCCCTGGCCGCCTACTCCGACTCCTGTGCCACCAGATGCACCTGCGGTATTCGAAATCGAGAGCTCATCCCCTTTGTTCTTTGGGAACGAGACGCCGAGAACCGCCGCAGAACCGACAGAACCCGCGATCGCCGCACCCGCCTTGATCACGAGGGTGCCTGCGCCGTCGCCAGCGGCAGATGCGTGATTCTGCACCTTGCAGTCGCCCGGCTTCGGGGCCGACGGGCAGTGGAACGTGGAGACCTGGGTGATCTTCGCTCCGACGATCGTGTCCGAGTGGACACGGGTTGCGCCCCAGGACGTGCCGTCCGGCAGGGGCACAAAGCCCAGTGACCGTACGTAGTCTGATGTCGCGCAGGCACTGGTTAGGAGCCCGAGCGCGACCACAACCATGAGCCGCATCACTTTCATCACTTTCATCGCTTGCCTCCTTGTCTTGGTTTTCCGAACGGCCCATCCGCCCGGAATACTATGTGTGATACTACATTATATTTGATTAAATGTCAATGATATTGCGTAATCCAGCTTAAATATTGACATATGTCAGTATATTTGTATAATATATTAAGACCTTACAGCAGATCAGCCCCTTGCGGGCAGAAAGGAAGGGCATATGTGGAGACGGCTTGCGAGTGCCGCTCTGTTTCTCATTTTTGCCGGGGTATCTGCCCCGGCGTACAGCGCTTCTCTTGAAGTGACCCAAGAGCGCATCACGCACCCCGACGAGAGCGTAACAGTCATTGTTTCTGTGCGCGACACAGAGACGAATAAAGAGATTGTTGGCGAGTGGTTTCATTGCGAAGACACCAAGTCATGCGTCAAATTTCTCACGACCGGTGAGCACGTATTCGCGCACACGACCGATGACGACGAAGAAAAAGTTCTCCCCAAAGCCGTCTTCGAAGAGAAACCGCTTCGACTTCTCGAGAGCACCGCGTTCGGTGAGACGCCGCAAAACGTGCAAGATGGCGTCGTGAGCGAGTCCGCGGAAACGCTGGAGACGATTCGCGTTGAGGATCAGACTTCTGTGCCAGTCACTCTCAATAGCGAGGGTGTTGAAGTCGCGTATGCGGCCAATGACGAGCCGGAGCCGATTTTGGAGGCCGTCAGCCCCGCTGCCGCGCTCGATCATCCGGATGAGAATATTGGCGAGGCGGCGCGCGCTGTTGTTCTACTTGAGCCCTCGGTGGTTGAGCATTCAGATGGGTTTTTGCGCGATAGCGAGATCGCAATTGCAGTTGCGGAAGAGGAACTGGTTGCGGATCACGGTCCGTCGCTTCCTCCTCAAAAGCAGATTGAGGAGCCGGCGCTTCCGAATATCAAGCGTGAGATGCCGATGCCTACGCATGAGCGA
>MHQD01000017.1 GCA_001822215.1 Candidatus Sungbacteria bacterium RIFCSPHIGHO2_01_FULL_50_25 | reverse complement strand
GCTTTCCGAAAGCGCGCGAGCAATGGTCGAGCACTCCTATAGGAATACGGGAGTAAGACGCGCGAGAAAATAAAACATGTCCATTCTCGTTGATCAAAAAACACGAGTTCTGATCCAAGGGATCACGGGGCACGAGGGCGCGCGGGCGTGTCGCGAGATGCTTTTGTACGGTACCCGCGTTCTTGCGGGCGTTACTCCGGGAAAGGGCGGGAGGAAAATCGAAGGCGTTTCGGTCTATGACAGCATTCGGGAGGCGATGTTGCGCCATCCCGGCATCAATACGTCGCTTATTGCCGTGCCCGCGCCGGCTGTGCGGGATGCGGCGGCAGAAGCGATTGCGAATGATATTCCCCTTGTTAATATTTTGACAGAGCACGTTACGGTGCGCGATAGCGCCTGGATTCTTGCGGCCGCGCGCTCGCGCGGCGTCCGCATTGTCGGGCCTTCGTCTGTCGGGATTATATCACCCGGCAAGGCAAAAGTCGGAAGCATAGGGAGCTCGGCGGTTGAGAAAAAAATATTTTCTCCGGGACCCGTCGGTATTATTTCAAAAAGCGGAGGCATGACTTCAGAGATCGGTATTCTTCTTACGCGCGCAGGAATCGGACAAAGCACGGCCGTGGGAATCGGTGGCGACCAGATCATCGGGTCCGACTTTGCGGATCTCCTTATGTTGTTCGAGCGCGACCGGGCGACAAAAGCGGTTGTTCTTTTCGGAGAAGTCGGCGGATCATACGAGGAAGAGGCCGCGCGCCTTGTTTTGCAAAGAAAATTCACTAAGCCTGTTGTCGCGATTATCGCAGGGTACTTCACAAAAGACCTTCCTCCGGCGACGATATTGGGGCACGCGGGCGCGATTGTGTCCCGCGGCCGCGGGGGGTATTATTCGAAAGTATCGGCGCTCAAAAAAGCCGGGGTTCACGTCGTGAACACGCTCGAAGACGTTCCACAAATATTAAAAGCAATTCTTCGACTATGAATCCCGTTAGAAATCGCAGACGCGTTCCGTTAGAAGTCCGATACGCTTGCGCATCGGCAGACGCAGAGTGTCTTACTTCTAACGGGACGCGCACACAATCTATGTTTTTACCGATTGAGCTTTATTAACAATAATAATCTAGGGCGTAGGAGTTTTTCGTCCGCGTCCTATTTCTAACGGGATGAAAAAATGGAAGACCGCTATCAGCACCAGGAAAAATAATGAGCTTTTTATCCGCGGCGTGCGCCATCTTGATCTTGTCGAGCGCTCGGATTTTATCGCGTCTCTTTTCTTGCTCTGGCGGGGGACTCTTCCGAGCGCGAACGAAAAAACAATGTTCGAGGCGATCTTGGTCTCTGCAATCGAGCACGGGATTGATGTTCCGTCTTCGGTCGCCTCAAGAATCGCGGTGTCAACGGGAAACCAGATGAATTCCGCGCTCGCATCAGGCATTCTTGCCTTGGGTAGACGCCACGGCGGCGCGATTGAGGGAGCCGCGCTTTTGCTCCAGTCGGGTGAGGCGCCCGACGAGATTGTCCGGCGGATTATATCTTCAAAAGAGAAAATTCCCGGGTTCGGGCACCGGCTCTATAAAGAAAAAGATCCGCGGGCAGAGGCGCTTTTTCTGCGTGCGCAGAAAATCGGATTTTTTGGCGTGTTTGCAAAAAAAGCGCACGATATCAAAACCGCACTTGAGCGCGCGAGCGCAAAAATTCTTCCCATAAATATTGATGGTGCAATGGCCGCACTTTTGCTTGAGCTTGGGTTTGATCCGCGGATTCTGTGGGGAATATTTATTTTTGCGCGCACGGCGGGGCTCATTGCCCACGCGCAGGAGGAACTCGACGAGACCGGCGTGTATCGCCACCTTGATGAAGAGGATATCGAATATACCGGGAAGTAATGTATTGAGGTATGCTTTCATTTGTTCGTATAACAAAAGAAAAATCTGGGGTGCGAGATGCGGTGAATCGTCTCCTGCCGCAGCTTTCCGATTCAGCGCGTACGCTATCGCGCGCGGAACTCAAAAAACTTTTGGGTGACAAAAATACGTATCTTTGCTTTGCGGTTTTTGATGGAGAAATCGCTGGCATGGGAACGCTTCTTTTTCTTCGCGCGCCGAGTTCGTTTCGCGCGCGCGTCGAGGATGTGGTCGTCGATACGAAATTCCGCGGGCGCGGAATCGGAAAAAAACTTATGTTTCATTTGATCCGCGCCGCAAAGAAATCCAGCGTTTCAACAATTGATCTTACGAGCGGTCCTTCGCGAAAAGAAGCGAATCGGCTCTATCGCGCGCTCGGGTTCGAGAAACGGAATACGAATGTATATCGTCTTTCATTCCGGCGGACGAAAACGAATTAACGCGCATGAAGAAACGCATTCGTGGAATTATTGTCTGGGATTTTGACGGCGTTTTGTTTGATATTGAGAGGTTTCGCAAAAACGCCGAGCGTATCTTTGAAAAGCATGGTGTGCCATCCGCCGTTTTCCAAGCGGTCATTCTGCGTATTCGAAAAGATGGCGGCCAATTTTCCGTTGCACGTGCAATTCGCATTATGCGCTCTCTTGGCGTTTCGGTTAAAGAGAGGGCAATAAGAAAAACGCTTCACAATCATCTTGCGATTACTCGATATTTTGCGGCACCCATAGATATTTTCTTGCGGCGATTACGAAATTTAGGATTTATGCATATAATTCTGAGTTTGGGAGCATCCTCCTACCAGCATAAGAAAATTCGCGTTGGATGCGGCAAGAAGTTTATTCGGCATTTTATAAAGATTTCAACCACAAAAAAACCAAAATTTATATATCTCAAGAAGCTGGCGAGGAAATATCCGCATACGATCATCTTTTTTATTGACGACACCAAAAAAAATCTTGAACTTGTCAAGGAGTACGTTCCCGAGATTGTAACCATCCATTATTCCATTATATTAGGAACATCTCTAAAAAATTTGGAGAAGAAAATATTATCGCATGTCAAAAAATAAAGAAAAAAAATCAAAAATCGTCGTGATCGGCGGAGGAACCGGCGTATTTACCGTGCTTTCGGGGCTCCGGAAATATCCGGTTGACCTTACGGCGATTATTTCCATGGCTGATGATGGGGGGTCTACGGGAGTGCTTCGCGAAGAATTCGGAATTTTGCCGCCGGGCGACGTTCGCCGCGCGCTTGTTGCGCTTGCGGCCGCGGACAATAAAATCGTCTCCGAACTTTTTAATTATCGTTTTTCCGAAGGCGGATTCAAAAATCACGTGTTCGGGAATATTCTTCTTACCGCGCTCGAACGCCTCACCGGAAGTTTTGAACGGGCGCTTGAGGAAGCGGGGAAGATTTTAAGCGCGGAAGGACGCGTTATCCCCGTGACGCTCGCGAGCGTCCGCCTTGCGGCGCGGCTCGAGGACGGAACCGTAATCCGCGGGGAGACGAATATTGATATCCCGAAGCATGATTCGTCGCTTCGTATAGAAAAAGTATGGCTTGAACCAAAAGCGCGGGCGAACACGAGCGCAAAAAAGGCGATTGCGAATGCCGATCTTGTCGTGATCGGGCCGGGTGATCTTTTTACAAGCGTCATCCCGAATCTTTTGGTCACTGGCATCCCGCGAGCTATTAGGGAATCAAAAGCAAAAAAGGTATATGTGGTAAGTACGATGACAAAGGCGGGGGAGACAAACGGGTTTCGCGCTTCTGATTATCTTAGGGAACTCGAAACGTATTTGGGCAAGGGCGTACTTGATTATATTCTTCTAAATTCAAAAAAGCCGCCCGCGCCGCGCCTCGTAAAATATAAAAAAGAAGGGAAAGAAATTGTAGAGCCGGGCGATCTTCCGCCGCGCCCGAAGGCGATTTCAGGGAATCACATTCGGGCGACTGGCTACATTCGTCATGATCCGGCTCGCCTGGCAAAAGCGCTTATGGCGCTCTTTTACATATGAAACAAATCGCTCTTACGAGTGAAAACGCGGGAGACGTATTTGCCGATGTCGAGGAGGCAATCCGTCGGGGCGGTATTGCGATTATTCCAACCGATACCGTGTACGGAATTATCGCTGATGCGAAGAATGAATCCGCAATCAAAAAAGTTTTTGCGGTAAAAAAGCGGCCCGATGAAAAGGCGTTTCCAGTGTTTATTGGGAGCGCGCGGGATGCGAGGCGCTGGGCCTATATTTCTGATCAAAAAGCGGAGTTCCTGGATCACGTCTGGCCCGGGCAGATTACTGTCATATTCCAGAAAAAAGGATATCTTCCGTCTGTGCTCACCGGCGGGAAAGAAACCCTTGGAATCAGGGTGCCGGACAGCGCGTTTCTTTTGAAATTGCTATCGTTTTTTGATTTTCCTCTCCTGCAGACGTCAGCAAATATTTCTTCAGAGCCCGCGGCGTGCACGCCAGAAGAAGTTCTCCGCTATTTCGATGCAGCGGCAGATGATATAGATCTTTTTGTCTCTGCGGGAGCACTTTCAGGGACGCCGTCAACGGTAATAGATTTTACGTCTGACCATCCCATTCTCCTTCGCTCGGGGCTTGTTACAAAATCAGAGCTTGACCGTTTCTTGGGGCTTTGACATGATTTCACTATGGATAAGAATGATCGCGAAATTTTTCGCCTCATAGAGCTTGAGGAAAAGCGTCAGGAGCGGACGCTCGATTTGATTCCGTCGGAAAATATTGTGTCGCAAGAGGTGCTCGCCGCGCTCGGCTCTGCGTTGACGAATAAATATTCCGAAGGATACGCGGGCAAGCGCTACTACGCGGGGAACGAAGTGGTGGACGATATCGAGCGCCTTGCGATCGAGCGCGCGCGAAAAGTGTTTCGTCTCGGGCATCATTGGCATGTGAATGTTCAGCCCTACTCGGGTTCACCCGCGAATCTCGCGGTCTATATGGCGCTTTTGGCACCGGGAGAAAAGGTCATGGGAATGTCGTTGCCCTTCGGCGGCCATTTGACGCACGGGTGGAAAGTGAGCGCAACAGGGAAGCTCTATCAATCGGTTCAGTATACGGTTGGCCGTGACGGCCTTCTTGATTACAATGCAATTCGGCGCCTTGCGAAAAAAGAAAAGCCGAAAATGATTATCGCGGGCGCGACCGCGTATTCCCGTATTATTGATTTCAAAAAATTCGCCGCAATTTCGCGCGAAGCCGGGGCGTACCTCATGGTTGATATGGCGCATATCGCGGGGCTTGTCGCGGGCGGCGCGCATCCGTCGCCCTTTCCCTATGCGGACGTTGTCACAACTACAACCCATAAAACGCTTCGGGGGCCGCGGGGCGCGATCATTTTTGCAAATAGAAATTCGCGGCTCGCGAAAAAAAACAAAGTCGATATTGCGTCAGCCATAGACAAAGCGGTATTTCCCGGGCTTCAGGGCGGGCCGCATGATAACCAGACCGCCGCTATTGCGGTTGCGTTTGCAGAGGCGATGCGTCCGGAATTCAAGCGCTATGCGCGCCAAATTGTGAAAAATGCTCGTGCGCTTGCCGCGGAACTCAAGCGACTTGATTTTGACATTGTTTCCGGCGGCACTGATAACCATCTAATGCTTGTTGATGTGACAAAATTCGGGATCTCGGGCCGAGAGGCGCAGGATCGACTGGAAAGCATTGGAATCGTTGTGAATCGAAATACCATTCCGTACGATACGCGTTCTCCTTTTGATCCTTCCGGTATTCGCATCGGAACGCCTTCGCTTACGACGCGAGGCATGAAGGAGCGTGAGATGCGGACGCTCGCGCATATCATCAAAGGAGCGCTCGAGGGGGGGTATGTTTCGCTTTGTAAGAAGAACGTTTTATCGCTTACCCGCCGTTTTCCCATTCGCCGATGATTCTCATGGACGGTAAGGCGCTTGCCGAAAAAATATATAGTGAACTTCGGGAGGATGTTTCAAAATCCG
This sequence comes from Candidatus Sungbacteria bacterium RIFCSPHIGHO2_01_FULL_50_25, assembly GCA_001822215.1. GTDB lineage: Bacteria > Patescibacteriota > Minisyncoccia > Sungbacterales > HO2-52-23 > 2-01-FULL-50-25. The sequence goes on along the minus strand of MHQD01000017.1, from coordinate 4,320 downwards.
CAAAAAAATATCGGCTTGCGGTTATTCTTGTCGGCGAAAACGCGATCATAGAAAAATTTGTCGAAAAAAAGAAAAAAATAGGGGAGCAGGTTGGAATCGATGTCCGTGTCTATCATTTCCCGGAATCGATTTCATCGACCGAGCTTCGGAGTCGCACCGCCGAAATCGTCCACGAAGAAAAAAATTCAGGCGTCATTATCCAGCTTCCCTTGCCTGCACACATTGAGAAGCAGTCGATCTTAAACGCGGTCGTGCCCGAAAAAGACGTTGATGTTTTGTCCGCGCGCGCAATCGGAAATTTTTCTGTCGGAAAATCACGCATCGCGCCAACTGTTGTCGGCGCGATCCAGGAACTTTTCCGGGAATATAAAATTGACGTGAAGGGAAAGGCAGTTGTGATTCTCGGCGCGGGCGCTCTTGTTGGAAAGCCGGTCGCGATGTGGCTCATGCGTGAGTCCCCGGTTGTGACCGTGATAACCGAGGAAACACCAAACCCCGAGGAAATTTTGAAGAGAGCGGATATTATTATTTCCGGGATCGGCAAGCCCGGATACATCACGGGCGATATGGTGAAAGAGGGCGCTGTCGTCGTGGATGCGGGAACGTCAGAGTCGGAAGGGAAAATTCGCGGCGACGTTGATTTTGACTCTGTCTCAAAAAAAGGGTCCTACATTACGCCGGTGCCTGGCGGCGTGGGGCCTCTCACGGTCGCGATGATTTTTAAAAATATGCTCGCGCTCGCGAAAAAATGAGCGATCTCTCGATTTTTTATTTTTTCAATAATTTTGCGTTTCGCTCGCATGCCCTTGACGCGCTTATTCTTTTTTTTGCGGTGTTTCTCGGCTATTGGATTGTTGCAGGCGTTGTTGCGTGTGCAGCCGCAACGATCCTCCCCAGATATTCGCGTTTCCGCAGGAAAAATATTGAGATCGCTATTGTCTCGCTTGCCTCCGCGCTCATTGCGCGCTTTGGGGTAACCGAACTCATCCGCTTTTTCTATTCGCGGCCGCGGCCGTTTGAAGCATTGGCGGATGCGAATCAGCTTCTTTTTCGCGAAGGCGGGGGGTCATTCCCATCCGGACACGCTGCGTTTTCATTCGCGCTTGCCGCGGTCGTCACATTTCATTATCCGCGAGTCGGCATGCTTTTTTTTGCCTCCGCGATTCTGATTTCTTTTACGCGCATTGCCGCGGGCGTCCACTGGCCGTCGGACATTCTTGGGGGTGCGGCGATCGGCATTGTCTCCGGATTTGCTGTTTTATATTTCAGTAAACGATTCGTTTCCCACTCCGTTATATAGGGGAAAACAGTTCTTTCCTTTTTTGTACTACCGCTATAAGCTATTACCATATGGAACTTCTTATTCCTTTTATTCTAGGGGGGCTTGCGCTTATCATTATCGGACTTCGGGTTGTTGATCAATACGAACGCGGGGTTGTGCTGACTTTGGGAAAATATACAAGTACCCGTACCCCGGGCCTTACGTGGATTTTTATCGGCATCCAACGGATGATAAAAATTGATTTGCGGATCACGACCGTTGATATCCCCCAGCAGGAGGTGATTACGAAAGATAACGTTCCCGTCGGGATTAACGCGGTTGTTTATTTTCAGGTAAATTCCGCAGAAAAAGCGATTTTGAATATCCAGGATTATACGCTTGCGGTTTCGCAATATGCACAAGCCGCGCTTCGCGATGTTATCGGCGGGATTGAGCTTGATTCGATTTTGTCCGAGCGCGAGCAAATTGCGGACGAAATTCAAAAAATCGTTGAAAAAGCAACCCAAGAATGGGGGATTTTTGTAAAAGATATAAAGATTCAGGATATCGAACTTCCGGCTGACATGAAGCGCGTCATGGCAAAACAAGCCGAGTCCGAACGCGAACGCCGTGCTGTTATCATTCGAGCAGAAGGAGAGTATTCGGCGGCGGAGCGCCTGTCGCAGGCCGCGGAGCGTTTGAGCGCGGCGCCGGGCGGTATGGCGATGCGTACGCTTCAAACGATTGAGAAAATAAATCCCGACCCCTCAAAGACAGTCATATTCGCGCTTCCCGTAGAGTTTTTTGAAGGCATCAAAACACTCGCACAGTTTTTTAAAGACAAAGGGAAATAAAAATTATCGAATAAATTTATGGAAAATCTTACCGTCCCGTCTCCAGGAGAAGCGGTGCCGGAAACTCCTTCTTCTCGTCGGTTTTCTCTCTCAATCATTTTTGTTGCAATATCGGTGCTTTTGACGGTTTTAGGGGGAGCGATCTTTTTCTATTTCTATTTTTCCCGTGAACCGGACCCTAGCGAGGTTTTACGGATTGCAGTGGAAAATTTTGAGGAAGAGACCAATGTTGCGGCAGAAATTACGGGCGTTGAGAATGAAGTTTTTCGTGAAGTAAACCAACCAGTACGACGTACGCAATCAGGCATGGCATTATGGAAATTTGGCGTAGAGCCGGATGATCGCTCTTTCAAATTCGAGTTCCATGTCTTTATTAGCGATAAAGAGGACTCTGGCTCTTTTCTTCCACTCGAATATGTACGCGTAAAAGGGGATGGTTACTTTAAGGATAAATATCGTGACATTTGGTATCTCGAAAAGTATAGCGGCATACGCTCTGATCAGCGATTTCTTTCGATCGACGTTGACCCACGCATTATCATACGAGCGCTTGCGGTAAAAAACGAACCGCCATTTTCGATCCCCTCGGATGGAGGGACGATCGAGTTTGACTTTGGCATACTTGATAAAACAAAGCTTACCGGAGAAACGCTTGAAGTGTTGGCGAAACTCTTTCGGGTGTACGACCTCCAGGGAAGAGAAGTGCTTGCAAAGATGGAGGTGGATCGCAAGAATTTTACGGTGAGGAAAATTACGCTCTCGAGCGTTTATACTCTCGATAAAAGTTTTTCTTCCGAGGTAACATTTATTTTCCGCGATTATGGCAAGGACTTTGCTATTGCGCCGCCTCGCGAGGAACTTATAAGTCCTTTCGGAGACCTCGTCAGTCGACTTTTTGCCGTCATGCATATCACCAATCGGATTGGCGGCTCAAAGCCGACCGCGGAATATCTTCCGCTGTATGATCGTTGGCTCATGAATTATTTTGGGAGTACTGCAGTCCCCGATTGTGGAGATAGCGACCGCGATAGTATGCCGAACTACTTTGAATTCATTTTTGAAACGGATCCGCGTCGCCTAGATACCGATGGTGACGGCATGGAAGATATCGACGAGTTATCCAAACCAGTAGCAACGGGGAGACCTGGTGACCCTACCGGGACATTCCCAGATGGTTCATTGCCACAAGAGTACGTAATTGCACTCATGAGCCAAATACAACTGTCCGGCCAGGTTTGTCAACTAACAATACCTTGAGGAAGAGAGTCCAGCAGCCCGACCATAAAAGTTATTTTATCTCTTTCAGGAAGCCGTTAACCAGTTCAACGGTTTCTTCTGTTTTCTGAAAAACCGATTTCCAAATAACGACGATGTCGGCGTCGTTAAAAATCGAGCGCTGCACTTCGCGAAGCGTATCGCCTCCGGCAATTGAAATCATGATGTCGTATGCTCCCTTGATGCGCCGTATTTCGTGCAAAGGAATTTGTTTTTCCCGGTTAAGGCGCTCTTCGTCTACGCCGCGATGAATGATAATAACCTGCGGCGCTTTTTTAAGCGCACGAAGGACAGAGAGAGGGAACTCAACATGCATCATGTCGAGCATTGCATCAAGTCCGTGCGCCTCGCAACTTGCAATGAAAGAATCAATCGTTTCCACGGGAGCAGATCCAAGCGCAATTGCGGCGCTTGCGCCTGCCTCGGCCGCCATTTCAACTTCGGTCTCTCCCCGGTCCATGGTTTTTAAGTCAGCAACTACGTAGGGGAGAATGGTTTTCCCGCTGTTAGGATTGTTTTCCTGGTCGTTTGCCGATGTACGTCCAAGAAATTTGAATATGTCCGCAATGTTCGGGTTTTGTCCGAATGCGGGAGGCACAAACTTCCCTCCCAAAAGCCGCTCTGCATACCATTGGCGAATTTGGCGTATGCCGTGAGCGCCGTAGCGTTTGATCAAAGGAGTGCCCGCTTCCACAATAATTCGGTCGCTTGAAGGGAGTAGCCCGATGATTTCCCGCGCGTCTTCAAGCGTAGAATTCAACGCAACTTGAAGATAGCGTTTTTTGGAATCAAGAATTGATTTTTGTCTATGCATCTTTGTTTTTTGCTATTCGCTTATTCGTACGAATAAGCGAATAGATTTCTTTTGTAGTGTTTATAGATTCCTCGTTTTACGGTTTCCATATTTTATATTGAAGAAATTTTCGTCTT
>MHQD01000016.1 GCA_001822215.1 Candidatus Sungbacteria bacterium RIFCSPHIGHO2_01_FULL_50_25 | reverse complement strand
GATAGGCAAATTCTTCTCCGCATGAATCGCACTCTTCAATATGCGAAAGAGCTTCGGCGTAGCGCTCGGGGGCAAAAAGCGTTATTCGCTCCTCTGCAAACGCCGCGCACTGAACACAATCCATGCCGCCTCCTTTCGAGAACTGTCGAAAGAATAGCATGACCCCCTGCTTTGGGCAAGCAAAAAACGGACGCTCGCCCGCTTTTTACCGCTTTTTTCCAATTTCTAGAGACTGTCGATAAGCGCCCGCAAATTCCGCACCTGGCTTTGAAGCGCGGAGATCGCGGCCTCGATTTTTTGAATTTCAAGCTTCAATTTTAAACGGCGCGTCTGACGTATCGGATTGGGAATAATACGGGAGTCCCGCGGGGCAGGGCGCGGTAAATCCCGCTTTCCCCTCGCGCTCGGCGCGATAGAGGCACGGGACATTCCCGCCGATCCCCATTTCAACGCGGTAGTCTGTCCCCGTCGGAATATCTGCAGGAATACGCCATGTGTATTTTGCGGTGTAGAGATTCGCCGACCCGATATGGTATCTGAACCGCGGGTCTGAATCGCGAATCAAGTCAATCGAAGCGTACGGGAAAAATGGCACCGTGAGCGGCCGGATGGTATCCGTGCTTGCGGTTTCTCCAACAATAGTCCTCCCCTCTATGACCACGGGGCCGATCGTGACTTCCCACGTAATATCATGCGCCTGCGATTTGTCCCATGCTTCGTTCCCATTCGGCGCAAATATATCAATGTCAATCCTGGTCTTTGTCGGAAACAGGGCCTCTTGAGTTGCCTCGTCAAAAACGCCTGTTTCTGAAAGGCCGTAGCGGCGCTGGAGGCGCTTTATTGCGGCAACAGTGAGCGATCCGTAGTATCCGGACGTGATGCCCTCGGGATAGATCACCGTATCGTTTTTTAAGATAAGCTGAAGCTCCTTTACGGCGTTTCCGGAATCCCCGAATTTAAGAATCCCCGGAAACGGGTCAGCGGATCCGGAATCAATAATCGTTCCCTGTGCGAGCGCGCCGAGAGGCAGGAGAACCATTCCGAATAGAAAAAAAGCTATTTTCTTCATGAAAAAACTTAGTTGATATTTGCATATAGTGTAGCAGAACCAGCGTCACAAGGCCATGCACAGTTCGTGCAAAAACCCGCAGAATCAAAAATCCGAGGTGACTTCCCGGATTTTTGATTTTGCTACGCTATTTCCCTTTTTTTCGCTTCGAACTCCTCTTTTGATATCTCCCCTCGTGCGTAGCGCTCCTTCAAAATATCAATCGCACGGTTCTGGCTCTCTTTCCCGGCAAATTGCCCAAAAATCCATTTCAGAAGCGCCGCAATCGCAACAATGACAAGAATCCACCAAAAAAGCATGAACGCAAAACCGAGCGCGCCAAACCCGCCGCCAAAATTCATCATAGGATTCATCATGCCTGTTACGCCAAACGGAACCGACCCATTCTCCTGCCAAAGCGCAAAAGAGCCCCGCCCCATACCTCCCATCGGTGTCATGCCGAATACCCCGTACGTACTCGGATATTCTGCGTTCGGATCGCACCCGGACATTCGCCTCCCGAGGATTTCGTGCATCGCTTCTTCTCCTTCTTTCCCCATCATCGCCTCCATATGTGCATTCATCACGGCGTGTCCTTCTCCCGCCATGCGTCCCATGAAATATTCGCCGAGCGCCTCGAAATTTTCATCCGTAAGCGAATCGCACGCCATCTCTTCTTTTTCGAGCTTCTCAAATAATTCCTTTCCCTCTGCTTCCTCTCGCGCGGTATGTCCGTCGTCCTTGACCGCCGCATTTTGAATCATCATTTGCGCATGCGCTCCGGACACCGCACCAATGCCAATAATGACACTTGCTATAAAAATAAGTGAAAATCGTTTCATGCCTATAGTATACTCCTTGTAATAATTCCGACAAGGATCCCGACCATGATCGCGATCCCGCCGATAGCAGCCATCCGAAACCCGTTTCGGACGATGCCGGTATGCGAGAGCCGCGCGCCGACCGCGCCCAGGAAAAAGAGCGCGAAAAGCGACATCGCGACCGAAACCCGAAATGCCAGCGCTTCCGCAAACACGGCGTACGGGAAAAGCGGAATAAACCCGGAAGCAAAATAGGAGAAAAACATGATGGCACCGTCCGCGACCGAATTTCCCAAGGGCATCTCGCGCTTATTGAGGTAGTCCTCCTCGGAATGCTCCGCAAGGAAACTTCCGACCGCCATTGAAAACGCTTCGACAAGGACAAGAATGATGCCGCTTACAAGAATTGTCCTTTGCGAAACTCCCGCAATCGCAATGCCGGAGAGAAGCCCGACGGTCGAGACAAGACTATCCTCAACGCCAAAGACAAACGTGCCGAGGTAGTGCGCGCGCCGCGTAGCGCCTCTATCTAAGAAGGCCATATTGAAGAACGCCTATCCGAATAAATTCCGAAACCGTTCGGGCAGGATTGATCCGGTGCGCGCATCAATGCCAAACATCCGTCCCGCGCGAAACACCCCGAGAACCCAAAACGAAATAATATAGATGATATGTTCATCAACGATATACGAGTGCGTTCCGATGAACGGAAAATCAAGGACCGGGAAATAGTAGAGCGCCATAAGAAGCGCTCCGGCGTATGAACTCGCGCGCACTCCCACACCGAGGATAAGCGAGATTCCTATGAGCGTAAGACCCCACTCGTTTAAAAAGTTGATAACGGGAAGCGCCGAAGGGCCCGAGAGCCACTGGTACAATCCGGAAAACGTCTTTGCGCCTTTTAAATACCCGGCGGCCGACCACTCGGGATTCAAGATTTTTGTAATCCCGGCATAAAAGAAGAGCCACCCGAGCGCAAGCCGGAGGAGGACGAGTGAATATGTTTGAAAACGCATCATAGAAAATCAGCTAAACCATTCTCTGCCTGACTGCGGACGCCCTTTCATAAAGTAGAGCGCGAGGGGCGCGGCCCAATTCGCAAAACGCTCGACAAAATCCCAGACGTCTTTCCCCCAGAGGTCTGTTCCGACAAGCGGCCGCACGAGCGCGGTCCAGAACCCCCAAAACGCCATCCATAAAAGCGCAATGCGAATCGGCTTCACCAATACCAATACGGCAAGAAGGATGTCCATCGCGCCGACGATAAAAATAAAATTCGACGCCGCATCAGGCCCGAGCCCGGAAAGCTTCTGGACCCATCCGATCCAGTCCGCGCGGCGCTGGAGCGCGAATACGCCGTGGCCGAAAAATTCTCCGGCAACGCCAATCCGCAACACCCACTCTAATGCTCTCTGATTCATCATAGTGAATGATAATTAGTTGCTAATCACCGCTATTTTTTGTCCACACGCTGACGCCGTTCGGCTCCTTTCCGACGCCAATGCGCTTCACTTCCGAATCCGTCGCAGTATCAATGACCGAAAGATCGCCCGAGAGAAGGTTTGTCACATAAACGCGCGCGCCGTCGGGCGAGATTGCGACTCCGTGGGGCGCACGTCCCGCCTTTATTTCCTTCACCACTTCAAGCTTCTCAAGATCAATTTTATACACCAAATCGCTTGTCGGCTCGCCGAAATAGTATCCCTGATCCGCGAGGTAGACGAATTTGGAATCCGCCGTCAGATACATCTGAACCGGACCTCTTGAACTCTGCGGCAAGGGGATTTTCAAAAGCGTTTTCGTTCCAAACAAGTAAAGCGCAAGCTCTTTCGTATCATAGAGCGATACGACTGCCACTGTTCCGTCAGGAGCGACGCCCGCCTGCACACCGGCGCCGCCCGTAGGAATAACCTCCGCTTTTTCAGTTGCGAGATCAAGAACGATAAGCGTCTTCCCTTTGAGCATGGCGATCACCGCCTTTGCGCCATCAGGAGTGATGCGGATGCCGTGCGGCTCGTCACTTTTCTCCCCGATGGGAATCGCTTTCAAGACCTTATGCGATATTGCATCGACCTTGAATACCACGCCTGCGTTTTGCGCGGTCACGTAGGCACGACGGCTATCCGGCGTTAAAACTACGTGCGCCAAATGAAGCCCCGCGCCGATCGGAATCCGCTCCGTTACCGTATCGGTCTCCGGATCAATAATGATGATTTCGTCCTTTTCTCCGGAATCCGCAGCGCTCTCCTCGTCGCCGTGCGCGAATGCGGACCGCGCCCACGCCGAGTGATCCGAATGCGCGCCCGCATTCGCCGTAACCCAGACGCTCCTATTATCCGGCGAGACCTGGACATTGTGAGGCGCAAACGAGAACGTACCGCCTTCGTGCACAATCGAAAGGTCTATCGAGCGGAGCACCTTTCCTTTTATCGGATCCACGACAACGATTTTCCCGTCTCCTTCCGCCGCAATATATACTTTCTCAACAGGAGTTTCAGTCCGAAAGTATCCATACGACAAAAAACCGACCGCAATAACGGCGCACAAAAGAAGGATTGAAACTGTCTTTTTCATGGGGGAGAACGCCATTCTCTATTCGCCTTTTTTCCGCACCATCCAGCGGATGGTTTTTGTGGAAAAGTAGAGCGCAAAGAAAAAGAGGACCGCGAGCACCTGCATCAGGAGGAAAAAGAGAATCCCGCGTCCGCTCAAAGAAAAATAGCGATACGAATACGCGGCATATGACTCAAAAAAGAGAACTCCGAGAGCGGAGACGGCAAGAAGAAGAATCTGCACGCCGCGGGACCGGGGATTGGCAGTACCCGCGGTGATTGCGATAAGAATCGCGGCAATCGCAGACACCGAGGCCATATACGGCAGGTAATCGGCGAAAAACGGCATGCCGATGAGAATCAGGATGCCGCTTGCGACAAAGAGACGACGGACAATATCGCCGTAATAATGAGCCGGCGCATGCTCCCTGAGAGCACCCCCGCCGCCATTATCTTCGTGAGATGTTGGATCCGGATACATAGCAATATACGCTCTTTCCTCTTCTATTCTACTATGCCAAGACATATACAGTATACCATCTATTATCCTATCCTGCATGGAAGAAACCCACAGGCGCGCCCGATCGCCTTGGCTTAAGAAAATTAAAAAAGAGCGGACGCGACCGCTCTTGTTACCTGCAGGAGAGAACCCAGCTCTGTTCCCAGCGCTGCCAGTTGGGATTCCACACGTACGGGCCAGGCATGTAGCTACATGCGCGCGACGGATCAATGATGACCGGCTCGCGATAGCGCAGAGACTCGTGGGTAAGGGCCCCGAAAAGCCCCAGTGCGCCGAGCCCGATCATGAGCTCCGGCGATACCCCATGATGATGGCGATGGCCATAAGAATGTCCGCGATCATGATGCCGTCTTCCCCCGCCCGCAAACGCCGGCGTTGCCAGAACTCCGACGAACAAAACCAGAACCACCAAGGCCGCTATCCTCTTCATGGAACCCTCCCGATGTACTACCGCAAATCTATACCAAAAAGATAAAGTGTCAAGCGCTAATTTCCACCGCCTGCCTTCTTCCTCTTCACCGCCTCGATTGCGCGGACGCGCCGCTCCTCTATGCCGAAATGATGCGCAAATTCGTGCCACACCGTATCCCGGACCATTTTCCTTAATTCCTCCATATCGCGCGCGGCGTCCTCAATCGGCCGCTTGAATATCGTAATCTTATCCGGCAGCACCCAGGCGTAATGCGCTCCCCGCTTTGTCCGAGGGACTCCCTCATAGAGCCCGAAGAGCGTCATATTGGGGCGCATCTGCATCTTCCGCCGCTCGTGAGACGTCGGCTCGTCTTCAACAACAACGTCAACATTGTCCAGAAGCTTCAAAAACTTCTCAGGAATTCGCTGAATCCCCTCCTCGACAACACGCTCAAAATCTTCCAGAGAAAGCTGAATCATTTTTTCTTCCCTTTTGTTTCTTTCTTTTCCGCGTTGACGGCAAGCGACTTTTCCATCCAGCGCGGCAACTCGTCGCGATCTTCCAAGATATCCGCCGGAAGCTCCCAATAGGCCATTTCAAAAACCTTTCCGTTCGGCACGGTATAGCGAAACGGCTCTGAACCCGCGCGCTCATACTCCGCCTTATTCGAATTCCCCGCTTTGAAATACAATTTTTCCTCTACGATAATCGCAAAAATTTTTCCGTCTTTGTAGATGCCATAGCCGCCGAACATCGCGCGCGACGTCACACCCGACATCCCGGAGAACACATCCCCCATTATATATTCGTGAAAATCCCTATTTTTGTTTTTTGCCATCAAGGATAGTACGCAACTTATGAAGCCACTTTTTTGTATCGTGTTTTGCCCGAAGAAGAAAATATTCTTCTTTAGGAAATTTCTCCGCGCGTTTGAGAATCCGTAAAATATCGTGCGCTTGCGATGTATGCTCCCTCATCGCTCTTACTTTGACATCCCACACATCTTTTGTGTGCACCACAAGGTCAATTTCGTCTCTTCGGTATCCCGGAGGAATATAAATAAAATAGCCTTTCTTTTGTGCCTCTGCGCGTTCTTTCGTGATGCAGTGATATAAAATCACCTCTGCGCCGCGCATCCGTTCATAGACAAATGAGCTTATCATTGAAACCGCAATGTGATCGATATGTCCCGAGATTCCGCGCGGCTCAAACGTGAGAATAATCTCGGGCGTAATCTTTTTGAGAATGCGCGCGATTCTTCCCGCAAGCTCATGGTAGATCGAATTAGAAAGCATTCCGTCCTCATAGTCGAGGAAAAATACCTTTTTTACGCCGAGGATTTTTGCGGACCTCCGAAGTTCGTCCGCGCGTACATCGCCCAGCGTCCGCTTCTGTGCGCTCCGCGAATCTTTTCCGGCTTGCCCCTTTGTCGCGCATAAAATATATACGTCATTTTTCTTCGCAAACCTTGCGAGCGTTCCGCCCGGACCGAACGCTTCGTCGTCCGGATGCGCAAATATCGCCGCGAGCGCCAGCCGCTTTTTTATTTTCGCGCCTTTCATGCGCGGCAGATTCACCATACCACTACTATAGCCCGAAGACGCAGCAGACTCTACACCTCTTCCCATGGAAACCCGGGGCGGCCGAAGTGGCCGTATGCCGCGGTCTTCTGGTAGATCGGCTGTCGGAGCCCCAATCGCTCGATAATCGCCGCGGGCCGGAAATCAAACTGTTTTGCATGATGCGTTATGTCGCGCCCGCCCTCATCAACCGCCTCAATCATAAGTGGCTCTGCCCTTCCGATCGCATAGGCAACCGACACAAGACATTTTTTTGCGCTACCCGCCCGCACAATGTTTTTTGCGGCAAGTCGCGCCATATACGCGGCCGAGCGGTCCACTTTTGTCGGGTCTTTGCCGGAAAACGCGCCTCCGCCGTGCGGCGCAAGACCGCAATACGTATCAACCATTATTTTTCTTCCGGTAAGTCCGGTGTCAGCAGTAAAACCTCCTTGGACGAATTTCCCTGTCGGGTTTACAAGAATCTCGATTCCGGAAAGGTCGCCGATAATAGGGGCAATAAGATTTTCGATAAGCAGATTCCGAATAGACGCATTATCAATATTCTCATCGTGCTGGACGCTCACGAGAACCGACCGAGTGGAGCCGTTTGCAGCAGTAATCTGCGTTTTTCCGTCTGGCTTTATCCATGGAAATTTTCCGGACCTCCGCAACTTCTCAAGGCCTTCAGCGAGCCGGTGAACCTCGAGGACCGCTTTGGGCATTAATTCCGGCGTTTCATCGGTCGCGTATCCATACATAATCCCCTGGTCTCCGGCGCCGCCCGTATCAACACCTTGGGCGATATCGGGAGATTGCGTGACAATATGCGTCACGATTTTCAAATCGTCCGGATAGCCGATCGCGCGATACACATCCCGCGCAATTTTTTCATAATCGACCGTAGCGCTCGTCGTCACTTCACCGCCAACAACCAAAAGATTATGGCTCCCGAATGTTTCGACCGCGACGCGCGAATGCGGATCTTGGGCGAGGCACGCGTCAAGAATCGCATCTGAAATCTGGTCGCATACTTTGTCCGGATGCCCTGACGTTACGCTTTCGACTGTGTATGTTGATGAATGATACATGGAACTGGAAAAATGTTATTTGTAATAAAAAACTCTCTCGCAAAGAAAGAGTCAAACCATTATCTTTCCCTTGCGGGCCGAAGGTGGCACCTTTCCAAAATACTTTTTGGCGGTTGCCGGCGGGTCATCGAGTCGGTACTCGCGCCCCCATCAAATTTCTTTTTTGGTGGGGATCTCGCCGCGCTCTTGATAATTCGTATGAAGTTGTATTCCCGATTATATCAAACCGCAAGGAATCGCGCAAACGCTTTTCCACAACTTAAAAATCATCCTGCGGAGCCGTATGCTCGAGAACCGGCTCGAATTCATGAGTGAATGAAACGGGAAGTTCTTCGATTGATTCAACGGCGCTCCCGCGCGCTACTACGCGAAGCATAAGGCCGCGGCTTGTTTCTTCCGAAAAATTCTGGTCAAAGATAAAATTGCCGAGACTATATGCGATAAATCCCCCGCCGTATTCTTCCGTATCTTGAACAACATGCGGATGGTGCCCAATGATGAGCTTTGCTCCTGCATCTATCGCGGCGTGCGCCAAATCTTCCTGAAGCGCATTATGGCGCGGCGCATATTCAACACCCCAATGAAAAAGCGCCACAACAATATCTGCGCGTTCTTTCGCACTCTCTATGTCGCGGATGATTATTTCTTTTTGGGCAAATGCGACTGCCGGAGAAGATGCTTCTGTCGCAACCGAAACAGGAACCAAATCGGTATATGAGAGGAATGCGAATGTGATACCGTTTGTTTCTTTCATCGCCGGAGCGTGCGCCTCGGCATAATCCCTTCCCCCGCCCGCATACAAAATTCCATTTTCATTTAAAATCCGAAGCGTATCAAGAAACGCCTCACTGCCGTAATCCCAAATGTGATTATTCGCAACCGATAAAACGTCAAACCCCGCAAACGCGAGACCTTCGACTGCGCGCGGATCCGCGCGAAACGAATAGATGCTTCCGGCGCGCGCGCCCTTATCCGAAATGGGCCCCTCAAGATTTCCAACCGCGATATCTGCGCTTTGAATTATGTCTCCAACGCTCCGGAACGGATAGACCCAATCATTCTTTTTTTTCATGTAATATTCGATGCCTCGGGAAAGCATGATATCTCCGACAAAGAGCATCACAACTTCACGCGCCTCGCCGCTTTCTTCGCGCACGGCAAGAAAACTATCGGGAGCAGAAACAATAGCTGACTCCTGCGGCAGCGCGCCGAGCAAAAAATCCCACCCGAAAAACCCAAGAAAGAAAAAAGCAATTCCCGATAAGGAGAAGAAAAATATGCGCTTCATATGCGGCTTGACTCGCGGCTAAGAAACTGCGGGAGGCGAGGACGGCGGCGAGGGCGGAGCCGCTTTTACGCGAGACACAATGCGCAAAAGGAGAAACGCAAGCACCGCAACAACGAGGCCGAGCACAAGGGGCAGGACATAGGGCGAGCGTTCGGTGATGGGCGCCTTTTGCGTTTCGGGCGCCTTGTATTCAGGGTTTTCCTCGACGCGCCCGGCTGAAACCTGATCGAGCGAAGAAATATCAAGATACTGGGAAATTTTCTCAAAATCATACTGGGGACGCCGCGCGTCAGAGCGCCCGAGATATGCATAATACGTTTTCGCGGGGTCGTATGAAAAAATAACGCGCCTCACAACGCCGTAAAGCGAGACGCCGTCGATAGAGATCGGACGGTCGTCTCCGTTTAACACGGAAATCTTAAGATACCGGCGGTTCGATTCGGGATACGCAAAACCGAGATTTGACCCGGTAAACGCGGGTGTTTCGATATCATAAATGTATCCGTACGTCAAAAGCCGCCAGTCCGATTTGTTGTTCGAATCGTAAATCGCAATCGGCCGGTTGAAATTTGCGCTCGCGGTCTTGAGCGACCCACGCCGGTGCGGAATGCCGTCGGCTCCTATGTCAAGCACCGCATCAGTTGTCCGTGCCTCGCTATTTTCTGAAACAGAGATCGCGGGCTCATAGACCGTTTCGCGCGCGGCAAGCGAAATCTCGCGAAACACTTGGACACCCTGTACAATCAAAGACCCGCCGGAAATCGTCACCCGAAGGTATCGAAACGTCGCCTCGGGGTACGCGACATCCGCATCTCGAACGCTCACGGATTTGATGTCGCGAACCGTATAGTCAAAAATCTGCCCGCCCGACGTGAGCGTACGCCACGATTTTTCGTCGTCAGACCCTTCAATGGTCACTCCCCGTCTGAAATTTTCTGACGAAACTTGAATCGTAATCGCGTTATGGAACATGCCGCCGGGCCCGAGGTCCGCGATAAACGCGGTTCCGTTCGCACTAGAAGAAAGATTATACATCCGCGCAGGCACGCGGCTTGAAGACATCGCCTCTTTCTCAACTCCCAGCACATACGGCACTTCCCCGTCGGAATTTATGATGCGCAGATCCGAGAGATCGGGCTTTAAATGAGAGAAAAATTCGGCCGGCATCTGGAGGATCGTATATTCGGTCGCGACCGGCCCGCCCGTTATCCGCGCGCGGCTCTTCCATGAATGGGCATCAAAATCGGCGCGCGCCGCAGCACCAGCGAGAAAAAGCAAAAGTGAAACTGCGAAAATCGCTTTTTTCATTGCGCGGTGTTCTCTCCCTGGCCTTCAACCGACTTTTGGTACCGAAAATAAAGATACGAGGCCGCGAGAAGAATAAACCCGAGGACGGTAAAAGAAATAATGCGGTAGGGCGTTCTCAAAGACGCGAGATCAATGATGAACACTTTGAAAATCGTAAGCCCGAAAAGTGCCAACGCCCCCCACCTGACATATGAATTCCGGATGACCATGCCGAGCGTCATCAAGATAATCGCATAGAGCGCCCAGAACACCGAGATCGCGGCGTTTCGCTGGTTTGTGAGCGAGCGGTATTTTGCGTCGTAATTCGCATACGGGTCATTATAGACAGTCCCGAAACCGCCGTATTGATTTTGCGGGGAATAATAATCGCCGTATCCCGAATAGGTTTCGCTTTGGACAGGAATGTTTTTCCTCCGTTCGCGCTCGATCTCTTCTCTCGCGCTCTGGAGCCGCACGTCGTAAAACGTAAATATCTCTAATGTCACGGCAATAAGGAAAAGGATATTTGCCGCAGACCAGAGAAACGGCCCGGCCCCGCGCTCGCGCGCTTCAAGCTCTCCCCGCTTTATATGCGCGAGGTATCCCATAATCGTGGCGGAGAAAATCACCATGGCGTAGGTGAAAAACCGCTTGTTGAATATGGGAAGGAACGCCTCATACGACACCGAACTGTCGTAGGCGACGGCGCGGATCGCGGAAAGAAGAAAAACTCCCAGGGCAAATATCCGCATCCCGGAATTTTTCATGAAAAATCCAAGGGTGAGGAGAACGGCGGCTTCAACAGCCCAGGCAATCGTAATCACGTTTTGTTCAAGCTGAAGCGGTATTGCAATCGTCAAAAATACGACCGCAATCGCGCCCAAAAGAAGCGTATGGTTTTTATCTTCCGGATTGAGGACCGATGCCGCATAGGCAAAAAAGATATAGACCGCGCCGAGTCCCGCCGCGATAAATCCAAGCCAATCTGAATATTGGGGCCGCAAGAGATAATAGCACCAGCCGAAAAACCACGCGGCGTTTACCGAAAGGACAAAAAGATCCGCGCGGGCTGACACTTTCCGCGTCACCGCATTTGCCGCAAACCCCGCCAAAAGGAACGTCATGTAATACATCGTAAGCGCGACAAGCGCGATCGAAAGCTTCTCCGACTCGTAATAGACGCCGTACCACGATGCGAAATTGATAACGGTCCCGGTAAACGCAAGGAGCGTAAGCTCGTGCCATTTTTTGAATAGCGCGATCGCAAGAATACCGACGTTCAAAATCGCGATATACCCGAAAAATCCGAAATCATTCGCGACACCGCTTGACGCAAGATACGGCGTCAAAAACCCGCCGAATACCGCAAGCCCCGCAAGCTCCATCGCACTGGCCCAAAGAG
>MHQD01000015.1 GCA_001822215.1 Candidatus Sungbacteria bacterium RIFCSPHIGHO2_01_FULL_50_25 | reverse complement strand
TGGGAGCGGTTGCGCCAACCTCGCGCCTTATTTTATCAGCGCTCATCGGAATGGGATTTAAGATTTTTGATCCGGTGTTTAACGCGCTTCGCAAAGGAACCGGCGAATGGTTTATCGGTGGCCTCTACCCCGGGATTATTCTTACTGTGGCGGGGCCTCGTGTTCTTGAATTTAACGCGCGATTCGGCGACCCGGAAACAGAAGTGTATATGCGGCTTCTTGATTCAGATCTTTTGGAGCTTTTGTATGCATGCGCCACCGGAAAACTCAAAGAAATTCTTGCGCCTCGCTGGAAGTCCGGATATGCGGTTTCGGTTTGTATCGCAACAGAGGGCTATCCTGATCGGGCTCCGCGGAGGCAAGAGCGGATTTGCGGGATTCGCGAAGCCGAGCAGGTGGAGGGCGTCGTGGTTTTTCACGGAAGCACGAAACAGCATGATGGACACGTGTATGCGCTGGGCGGACGCGCGCTTCATGTAACCGCAATCGGAGATACGCTCGAGAAAGCAATTACGCGAACGTATGAAGCACTAAACCGGATTCATTTTCCCGGCATGCAGTATAGGACAGACATCGGATCCGATCTTATCGGCAAAATCTAACTCCCTTCGGGGAGTTTTTTCTTTTTTTCATTGTGGAACGACCGAAAAACCAGTATGCTGGAAAGAACTTTTTATGAATACCAGAATTGCAATTGTGATCAATGGGGCGCCCGGGTCGGGCTCAACGACCCTCGCAAAAAGCATTGCGAGGGCATTCGGCTGGCCCGCGCCGTATTATTCGGGAGGCGTTATCCGCTGGCTTTCGATATATTGGGAGGCGCACGGAGAAGACATAACGAAATTGAATCCGAAAGATATTCTCCGCGTAATGGAAGACGGCGCAATTCCCGATGCGCCGCGGATTCATGAACTCTACAAAACATTTCCCGCGGACCTTGACCGCATGGTTGACGAAATACAGGAAGAGCTTTTGCGGACAAAATCAGTCGGAGTCCATGAGGGGCGTCTTGCGCCGTATTTGTCGGTAAAGATCGAAAAGGATGGGAGTGCGCCGGACAAGATATTTGCCCGCATTGCGACTGTTGTTGATCCGCGCGTGGGAGCCAGGCGCCAGCTTTTACGAAGCGAAAATAAGGGAAAGACCGAGGACGCGCTTGTTGCAGAAACCGCGCTCCGCGTTGCAGAAGAAAAAAAACGCTATGAGGCGCTCTACGGAGTAAAGGATTATATGTCGTCCGAATACTTCGACGGCATGATTGATACGACCGATATTCCGGCGAGCGAGACGCTCGCTCGCGCGATTTCCGTCATTCGCGCGAAATTCCCGGATGCCGATTTTCTTCTTCCGTAGATTATTTGGCTGGTTCGTCAAACTCGATCTCCGATTCCGAAAACACTCGGAAATTTTTTATGTGCTCGTGTATGCGCTGTTCGTTTTTCAGGTATTCTTCCCGGGGAATATAGATATCGGAAATCGAAATATCTTCGTGGTATTCTCGGAGAACGAATGAGTGATCGCCGATAGGCGCAATCGAAGAGCGGCCGAATTGATTTCTCACAACCACAAGCGGCATGGTAGAAAGCCCCAATTGGAAAAGTCCTTGAGGTTTTTCCATGTGCGCCGCAGGCGGAGGGAGGTCGAGGAATTTGCGCTTCGATGTCACGAGAAAGGGTTTGACTCCGAATGGATTCAGGTTTTTCTCGAGTTTCGAAAAGAGTTTTTTCGTTTCGTCTTCCTTCCCCCATATCCGCGCGATCCGTTTTGCGGGCTCACGCCTCGCGAGCCGTCCGGACCACGAGTCCGGGCGAAGCGATGCGGCGGAGAAGATGCTTTCAATGATGGTTGAATCGCGGAGCGCGGCATAGAGGTCCCGATCCGCGGGAATGCGGTATTCTGTTTCTCCTTTTTCAATCGCCTTCGCAAAATAGTATTCAAAACATTTGACGGTTTTGTGCATATAGACCTGGACGTACATATGCCAGCGTGCGAAGAGATAGTGTTCGAGTGCGTGCACTCCGGATTCCGAGATGCTTATAAGGTGCCCGTTCCGCGTCTCGACGGTTCCCAGATTTGATATGAGCCACGGGATGTCGACTTGGCCGTATACCACTCCCGCAAAATGCGAATCGCGCACAAGGTAATCCATCCGGTCGCCGTCTATGTCAGAGGAGACAAGGGAGCGGACAATATGATGCAGTGAGTCCGCGTTCATGCGTTTTGAGAATCGTTTTTTCCACGCTTCAGGAATTTTTATTTTTTTGTGGTGCACGAGAGAAGCGAGCATATGCGCTTCGTCTTGGTCGAGCACTTTTTCGCGTCCGCCCGCCATGCCTTCGAGCAAAAGCGCGGTGTAATCTTCATGCGTAGCGGTTCGTTTTTCGTTCGGCTCTTTGAGCCACTCTTTCGGGAGCGCGAGCTTTTCGACAAGCGGCATTACGCGTTCTGCCGTGTGGGAAAACGGGGCGTGCCCAATGTCGTGCAAAAGCCCGGCGAGGCGCACAATCTCTTTCAGAAATTTTTTCTCTTCGCCGTTAAGCGCGCGCGCAAGGAAAGAAATTTCTTCATTTTCGAATATTTGCTCTGCAAGGAGATGTGCGACGTGGAGCGTTCCCACCGCGTGCGAAAAGCGGTCGTGGGTCGCCGACGGATACACGAATGAGACAAAGCCGAGCTGCCGAATGGATCGGAGCCGCTGAACGTAGGGATGGTCAAGGATTTGCCGCTCTCTTCCCTTGATGATGATCCGCTTGTGGATCGGATCGTTTATTTCAATATGGGGCTCCATAGTGCATTCATATTCGCATAGGGTGGTAAAGTTCTCAAGAAAAGAAAAAACCCGCCATTGGGGCGGGGTATCAGTTTGCGCTTTCGAGTTCTTTTCTTTTTCGTTCGATTCGCGCCTCGGTTTCGCGGCGCGCGAAATCGTATTCCGCCATGTCGGCAAGGATGAGGGGCGCAAGAAGCGGATAAGCACTCTTAAGGAGCCGATATTTCTCCTGTTCCACGTGGCGGTAGTCCGGGTGCCCCTGCGATATTGTCCGAAGCTCGATTTGCCAAAAGCTTTGGCGGAGGTTTTCGCGCTGGATAAAGCGGACGCGATACGCCAAAGGGACCGCGTATTGCGCAAGGTGCGGATCGCGCTCGGCGATTTTGAGAAAAACCGCTTTTGCGTTCTCAAGCGCTCCGGAAAATTCAGGAAGGAGTCCTGATTCGATAATTTCTGGTGGCGTGTCATAGCCGTGGTGGCATGTGAAAAACTGGTGTTCCTGGGTGAGCATGCGGTGCCGGTGAAGGTCGCGCCACGCGCCTATATTCATTTCGATTTCAAAGAGGGTATATACGTGTTCAAACGCGCGCGAGACCCGCTGCCAGCGTTCGTTCCGTCCTTCGAGATTCGCGCGAAGAATTCGTTCGCGCGCGCTTTGGTGCATCCGAAGAACTTCTTCGTATATTTCTTTCCACGTCCGGTGGGAATTCGGCGCGCCGTAGAGCATACCCGTAATTACCTTTGCCTCGTCCTCCGGGTCTTTTTCAATGAGCCGCACCGTAACTTCCGGCGACTTCGTAATTCCGTCTGGGCGGTCATTCGTCATGAGAAATTCTTTGACAAACGGCGCCATGCGGTTTTTTCTGTTCGCGAGGTACTCCTGGTACGCTTCGGCTGACCCTTCTTTGCTTCCTTTGAGCCGGCGGAAAAATGAAGGTCCGATGCGGGAAAGTTCACGATAGGCCTCCTCTGCGGTCCAGCGTATTTCTCCCAAGGGGTGCCTGAGCGATCGCGCCATCATGTATTCGAACGCCTGTCCGTTTCCGAAAAATGACACCTGAGAAAGCGTTGCCATAGGAAGAAGCCCCCGGAGCGTATCAAACGCTTTTTTCTCGATCACCTTCTGGGGAATGTCCGGAAACTTCTTTTGGAGCGTTGCGGCAAGTCGCGGAATAAGGACGGTATAGGTATTGAAAAGTCCGTCCATCGCGGCTTCGTATTCGTCGCGGAGCCCGAGATCCTCGAGCGAGGGGTCGGTGTAGTAGAGAAACCGGCCGCCCACTTTTTTCGAGTAGTCGACGTAGCGCGTTGATTTCTCAATGGGCGCAATTCCGATCCGCATGTTTTCAATATGCTTGATTGCAACCTGCGAAATGCCGGAAAACGCAAGGTGCATTCCCGCCATCTGCGCAATCGAATCGTCTCCGTACTCCGCGAGCCACTGGACATAAAAGCGCCGCGCGCGCGGGTTTGCAAAAAGCGTCTCAAACGGGTGCGCCTCGAGAAATTCGATGAAGTAATGGAGTTCGTTCCCATAGGTCCTGCGTTCGGCAAACGCGTCGTCCGGCTCTTCGGGGAGCCGGTCAGGCCGAAGAAACGGGTCTATGAATTCGCGCAAGAATATGGCCCGGATGTCCTGGGTTGCGCGGCTCATGCGCGAGCAAAGCGCTCCCACAAGCTCCGGAGACGGAATCAGGAGCGCATAGACCGACCGGTCGAGGTTGGTAAAGAACTGCCCAATCCTTCTTTTATCCTCGTTTGTGTACTCGTTCGGAACAAACTGTGGCGCAAATGATTCAATGGGTCGAGGCATAAGTATCTCCTTTGAAGAAGATTAGTATAGTATGCTCACAAAAAGAAAAATCGTTCAAGTTCGAAGAACCGAAGTTATAGCATTCCAGATTTTTTCATGAATTTTATCGGGCGGCATAAAAATTTCTGCGTCCATGCATTCAATCAAAATATGGTTTTCTGGATGTTTCTTGGCAAGCCATAGATAGGAGTCCTGGGCTTTTTTGAGATGTGCTGTGTCTGCTTCAAGGAGGTCGTGAGTTTTTCCGGCTTCAAGGTAGGCCCGCGTTTCTTTTTTCCCGACGTTTGATTGCGCGGTTTTCGGATCGATTGTAAGAATGAGAACAATGTCCGGCTCGGGAACTCCAAGAATTTTATATTCGATGTCGTAGAGCCATTCGAGAAATCGCTCGCGCGCGGCTACGTCAGAAATTTTCGCGCCTTGGTGTCCGGCGTTTGAGTCAACGTAGCGGTCAAGGATAACGATTCGTCCCTCGGCGAGGAGTTTTCGAAGTTCGATTGATGCGTCAAAGCGGTCAACGGCGTAAAAAAGCGATGCGGCATACGGGCCTGTGTCTCCGTACTTTCCATTCAAATACTCCTCAATAAGCCCCGCGGATTTTTTCCCGTACTGCGGAAACGAGATTGCCGCGGTTTCAACCCCCTCGCGCGCGAGGCGCTCGGTGAGGAGATGTGTCTGGGTCCCTTTTCCGCTTCCGTCGATCCCCTCGAGGACAATAAGTTTTCCATTTTTGCGTTCCATCGGTTGCATCTTTTTAAGAGTAGCAGACAAAAGAGGTTTTTCAATACGAAACGGACTTTTTAGACAGTTTCTAAAGAAAAAACCGTGGCGAGTGTCATCGCTGCGGTTCATGAAGAAATGGGCCGTCGGTATTCTGGAAGCGGGGATGCCGGAGTTCGCCATAGGCGCGCTCCACGTATCCGCTGATCTCATGGAACTCGAGGTATACTATTCCCATATTTCCGTAGATTTTGATGGGAACAGGCGTTGTATTTGAAATGTGGAGGCGGAGCCGCCCCTCCCATCCCGGATGAATACCCGCAACATCGAGATTTATCCCTACCGAAGAATACGTCGTTTTCGCGGCGCCGCGAACAACCACGTCCCGCGGGATTCTGAAGCGCTCAACGGTGAACGCCATCGCAAACCCGCTCGGCGGCAGTATGAAAAAAGGATCTGCGCGCTTTTCAAAGTAGAGCCGGCTGTCAACATTGAGAGGATCCATCGCTGTTCCGCACGCCCGCGCCCAGTCAAACACATTGAGTATGGGGTCGATGCGCGCGTCATATCCCGCTGGCTGGAGGCCGAATGAAACGATTCCGTCTCCGTCAACACGCTCGGAGAACGGCTCGATCATTCGCGTTTCCGAATCCAATGACATGCTCCGAATCCACCGATCAGGTTTTACGCTCACAAAACCCCTCCCGAAGAACTTAGAGAAACATTAGCACGGGCCGGAAACGCCGCGCAAGAGTTTCACCCCGCACCATAGGCGTACGTCAATAGTGCGGGGTTCTCCGAGCACAAAAGGAATTTGGCACGCGGGGATTCCAACGTGAGATCGTGCCTCGGAATTACGCCGTCTTGCGGAAATGCTTTGAGAGCTTGATTCCCTTCTGGTCAAGATAGTGGGAACCGGTTGCGCCGTACACGTGCTTCGGGATTTCCGCCATACGCTCGAAAACTATTTTGCAGATAGGCTGGCCGCTGCGGATAATAATGTTATCTTCGAACGCCCGAACCTCGAGAACCGCCGGAGCTCCGGGGATGTCGCCTTTCGGGCCGTATCCCCATCCGGGGTCAAAAAACCCCGCATAGTGAGCGCGATATTCCCCGGTTCTTACATCAATCGGCTTCACCTCTGCGGCATATGCGGGTGGCACGCGGAGCGCCTCCTTTGTGGCAAGAATATAAAAATCTCCCTTGCGGAGCGTTACGGCGCCGTTTTTCGGCCGTGGAATTTTTTGGAAAAAGTCGTCGGCGTCGTAGAGCGCGCGTTTCGAAAGATCAAGAACATTTTGGCTTCGCTCGGCGCGGTATCCGGCTATTGTAAGATCAAGATTTACCGTAAGCGTAAGCGTTCCGTCTCTGTCATTCACGGCGAAGTCGTCGTACGCAACCGCTTTTCCGCCGGTAAAGACGAGCGGCGTTTTTTCATGGACCGCCTTAAGTTCGCGCTCGGTCCCAAAACGGGTGTCGTGGTTCAAAAAACGGAGTTGCAGAAGCGAATCGCCCGGGTTTACTTTTACGCGAAACGATCCCGGCGTAATGAGCGCCCAGAGCTCGCCTTGGTAGCCGCGCACTCCCGCGGAGTCGAATCGCGTGATGGCGTCTGCGAGCATGCGCACGTGCACATCTATGCGGCCGAGAGATGATTTCGGGTTTGCATAGGCGTAGACGTCTTTCGGAAGCGCGAGCGATTCGGCGAGCCGCGCAAGGTAGGTAACGCCGACCTCGAGAGGGATTTTCATATTGTGGCGCTCGGGCGCGACCGCAGCCATTGCGTTTTTCACGCGTTCTCCCGGCTGTGGAAGGAAAACAGACTGCACGCGGTACAGCTCGTTCGTAAGCGTAAGGTCCAGGCTCGCGGGCTGAGCGTTTTCCGCCCTCGCGCCGCGGATGTGCCTTGCCCGGATCATCTTTTGGATTGTATGGCGCGCAAGCGCGCCGAGTTTTTTCATGGTATGTGGAAATATACCATGATAATCCGTGGTGTGTAAATTTTGCCGTGTCGAAAAAAGTGCGGTATGGTGTTTCTGTATGGTACATCCGGTTATTATCGCAATCGCGGGGACCCTTGCGTCAGGAAAAGACAGCGCGGCGCGTTTTCTCAAGAAAAAAGGGTTTTGCCATTTTTCGCTTTCCGACGAAATTCGGGAGATCATCCGTGAGCGCGGCCAGGAGCCCGCGCGCGAACTCATGCACGATGTTGCAATTGAGGTACGGTCCCGTTTTGGCGATTCCTATCTCGTCGAACGTATATTAGAAAAAATAAAAAAATTAGATTGCAGGAATATTGTCGTAACTTCGATCCATCGGCCCGAGGAGGCCGCTGCTTTAAAAAAGCGAGGAGCTCGTCTATGGTTCGTGGATGCGCCATTTGAGGTTCGGTTTGAGCGCGCGCGCTCGCGCGGCAGGATCGGAGACGGCGTCACGTTCGAGGCGTTTAAAGCCCAAGAAGAGCGCGAGCTTGCGTCCGAAGACCCCGGCGGCCAGCAGATAGGGCGCGTGCTCGATCTTGCAGATGAAAGAATAGATAATGGCGGGACAGAAGAAGATTTATATCGAAAAATTGACGAGTTTTTAGAGCGGGAATAACAAAACATCCGTCCGTAGACGGATGTTTTGTTCTATATCTATTCTATTCCCTCTTTTTTTATGACCGGAGCGCCGTTTATAATAGGATCGTCATCGTAGCCCCTCGGGGCGGATCGAATGAATTTTTTCCATTCCTCATCGCTAAATTCGCCAACATATATTGTATCCTTCAAGTAGTCATTCCCGCATCGCGGTAATTGCGCTTCCTCAATAGTTTCGCAGTATCTGGTGTTCCAATAGCGTTTTTCTTTGTGTTGCTCTTGTTGCGGCGGTTGTTCCATAAGAAATTTCTTTCAAGAACATCTACGGTTGAGGTGCTTTTTATTCGAAAACCGCTACTTCACCTCAATCCCCATTGATCGCGCGGTCCCCTCCACTATTTTTTCCGCCGCTTCAATCGTATCTGCGTTTAAGTCCTCCATTTTCCGTTCCGCAATTTTTCGAATGTCCGATTTTGATACTTTTCCCACTTTTGTTTTATTCGGCTCCCCTGACCCTTTTTCGATTCCCGCGGCTTTCCGGAGCATATCGGATGCGGGCGGGGTCTTGAGCACAAAGCCAAAGCTCCGGTCTTCGTAAATCGTAATCTCAACCGGCACGATCTCTCCCTGCATTTTTCCGGTTGCTTCGTTATACTTTTTTACGAAGTCGCCGATGTTGATGCCGTGAGGACCCAGAGCGGTTCCCACGGGCGGCGCGGGCGTTGCCGCGCCCGCAGGAAGCTGAAGTTTAAGTTTTATTTTTACTTTCTTTGCCATAAGGATATTAGTAACTTAGAGCTTTTTTATTTGCAATGAGTCGAGTTCAACCGGCGTGTCGCGGCCGAAGACATTGACGAGAACTTTTAATTTGCCGCGCTCCTGGTCTACTTCGGAAATCTTCCCGTCGAAATCCTTGAAGGGGCCGTCGGTTATCTTTACCGGATCCCCGATAGAAACCTCGATTTTGAATTTCGGCTCGTCTTGCCCCATGCGCTTCAGAAGCATGTCGATTTCCTCTTTTTCCAAAGGCGTGGGGGTGGTGCCTGCGCCGACAAATCCCGTGACGCGGGGAGTATTACGCACCACGTACCACGAGTCGTCCGTCACCACCATTTCTACGAGCACGTAGCCGGGATATATTTTTTCCTCGACAACGCGGCGCTTGCCGTTTTTTATTTTTATTTTTTTCTCAATCGGAACAAGGACGCTGAAAATTTTGTCCTCCATGCCGAGGGATTCGATGCGCTGTTTCAGGTTTCGCGCGACCGCATCCTCATACCCCGAGTAGGTATGGATCGCGTACCAATTTCTTCCAAATTCTGATGTTTGTTTAGGCACGGACGTTTACAAAACAAATTTATCCAAAATAAATTGAAATCCGAAATCGAGAAAGCCCAGAAAAAACGCGACTACGGCGCTTAGTATGATGACGGCTATGGTCGAACGAACGGTTTCTTGCCGAGTCGGCCAGGTAACTTTTTTGAGTTCTACATTCGCTTCTTTGAGAAATACGGTGAATCGATTCATGGATTTTCGGGTATTTTAAAAGGCCCGGAGGCCTTAGTAAGTATCCTGATTATATTGGTACGGGGTCTTTTTGTCAATACGCGTTCGGTGTATACTTTTTGCATGAAAAAACGAGTGCGAAAAGGGTCGCGGTTTTTCCACGGCGACGATCTTACGAAAGTCGGGCTTGACCGGAAGCGCAGATCTCGTTCAGAACCGTGGGAGAAAAAGAGGAAAAAGAAATAACATAAAACACCCATAGTGATCTGTACCCCATTTGGTGCGGGTAGGGAGAATCGAACTCCCATTTACTGATTGGCAACCAGTCGTTCTGCCACTAAACTATACCCGCGTTTTAGGTGAGCTCCATTGTATCGTTTTTCTGTGCGTAAGTAAACCCCGTTACCACGGCCTTCCGGCTGCGGCTTTTATCTATTCGCTTCGCGACTTGACGTCATTTATCATCGGGCTCCCCGCCCGCGGCCTTATGGTAACGGGGTAAAGAAAAACCCCCGACGCATGCCGGGGGTTTTTCTTTGATCAATCTTGCGCGGGTATTTCTTTGCTTCTCGGCCTATAAATATCCGGGTCAATGGTTCGTTCGAAACACACCCGTCCTGTGCCGTGCTCCCAGTTTTCTCCTTCGTAGTACGGAACTGATATGGGGCGCGCCGCTGTTGGTTCAAGGGCGGAATTTTGGCGCGAGAATACGGCGCAGAGCGCAAATTTCTTTTCTTCAAGAATAGCATATTCATACTCCACGCCGGTTTCCGGATCCCGCGGAATTACTACTCCTCTAATGTCATCCTTCAGCAACGAAAGTCTTTCCGGCAGTTTTTGCTTGTTTATCCAATAGGTGATGATTTCTGACTGAACAAATTGGAGATCGGAGACGCGTTTTTTATCAAACCTCCGAATTCGCTCTTCAAACGGCGAGCCGACAATAAAAAAACCTCCCACCACAGAGATCACGACGATTCCGATGATTGCATATATGAAATATTTCATTCCGGTTTCGGGCAGCATGGTTATTCGATATTATGGCGCTTGAGGCCCCAGAAGTAGTAATAAAATACAGACGCTGCGGCAAAGAGAACAACGGCTATTTTAAGCATAAATTGAGTCGTAAGTCCGCCGCCCAGAAGATTATAGATAAGGGTTACGACATCGCCGATGATGATTGCGGCCGCGGCAAAGAGCGTAAAATAGGTGAGCCATTTTCTTATGCGGAGATTCCGTTTCTCCGGTTCTTTCCGGTAATTTTTATTGAGCGCAATACTCGTCCCTATATATACGGGGAAAATGACGATGAGAGATGCAATCGACCATCGGATAATTCCAAGGGCGGATTCGCGGGTATATGCATTATATTCAAGGACATCGGGATACAGGATATTGATGTATTGGAACAAAAGTGCGATAAAACTTCCCGCGCTCACATAAAGCGCAATGGTTGTGAGAAGATGCAGGAATACGTCTTTTGGGCTTACTTTTTTTGCGTGTTCCATAATTTGTGCAAATGTGTCATGCCGGGTCCCAGAGTCGAACTGGGCACGCCTGCCTCTTCAGGGCAGCGCTCTACCGCTGAGCTAACCCGGCTTTTTGTGTGGGGTTCAAAAGAAGAATCCCGGGGAATGATTGGTAATTTTTCGCCCACTTCGCTACCGCGACGTATATA
The DNA here is from genome assembly GCA_001822215.1 of Candidatus Sungbacteria bacterium RIFCSPHIGHO2_01_FULL_50_25. GTDB lineage: Bacteria > Patescibacteriota > Minisyncoccia > Sungbacterales > HO2-52-23 > 2-01-FULL-50-25. The sequence goes on along the minus strand of MHQD01000015.1, from coordinate 4,730 downwards.
CTAATATATACCAATTTTCTCAATTTTTCAATATTTAAGTCGAGGGCGGATTAATTCTCCATAGGTTTCTGCGGTACTTTGTTTAAAATCGAGATCGAATATGCGTGCAAGCGATTGTATTTGTTTTCTCGCGCCTTCTATTTCAACAAATTTTTCTCCCTTGTTTATGGTATCAAGTTCTACCCATGCATTTTTGAGTTTCCAATGTTCCCGGTATTTCGTATACCCTGACATGCGCAAAAACCCGAGATGGGAAAGGATTTTTATCATTTCATCCGGTCTATCGAGTGCGGTTTGGTATTCGTCCTGCACTTTCATCCCTTTTATTCTTAGGTGGTTTGCTTTTAGGGTCAGTCGCACGTCGCCCATTTTCTTTATGCGAAGAAGCTTCCCGCTTTTTTTGAGGAATTTGTCTTTCCGATCGTAAAACCAGTTTTCCTCTTTCCCTTTCCACAGACATTTTCCTCCGAGCACGCGGAGTTTTTTTCGGATGGGCGAAAAATCATCGACTCGGAATTTGAGCTCGATTTCTTTCATCATTGAGTAACTAGTTATCGGTAACTGGTAACGAGAACAAATCTATCTTGCGAATTCTATTACCCGAGTTTCGCGGATAACCGCAATTTTGATCTCTCCCGGATATTTGAGTTCTGATTCGATTTGCTGGGCGATTTTGCGCGCCATGTCGTGCGCCTGGAAGTCATTTATTTTTTCCGGCGTTACGAACACGCGTATCTCGCGGCCCGCGGAGATTGCGTATGATTTTTCAACTCCCTCGTACGAATTCGCGATTTTTTCGAGATCCTCGAGGCGCTTTAAATAGTTTTCTATGGAGTCGCGCCGCGCTCCCGGGCGGGATGCCGATATCGCGTCAACGGTTTGCACGATAATCGATTCAAGCGTCTCATACGGATACTCCTCGTGATGCGACTGCATCGCCTTGATGACCCTTTCATCGACTCCGAATTTCTGCAAAATCCGCCGGCCGATTTCAACGTGCGTTCCCGTGACTTCGTGGTCCACCGCTTTTCCGATGTCGTGAAGAAGCGCGCCTTTCTTCGCTATCGCGACGTCGGCCCCGACTTCAGAGGCGAGCATACCCGCAAGATGCGTCATTTCAATCGAATGCTGGAGAACATTCTGTCCGTAGCTTGTGCGGAAGCGCAGCCGTCCCAAGAGCGTCTGGAGCCGCGGATCCAAGTCAAAAATCTCCACCTCGTATGCGGCTTTTTCTCCCGCTTCGTGGATCTGCTTTTCGATTTCTTCGCGCGCTTTTTCTACGGTTTCTTCGATTCGCGCGGGCTGGATCCGTCCGTCCTGGATAAGCATTTCAAGCGCGGTCTTTGCGATCTGGCGCCTCACAGAATCAAACGACGAGATGATGATATAGCCCGGCGAGTCGTCAACGATGACCTCAACCCCCGCGGCGCGCTCAAGGGTCTTGATATTTCTTCCTTCGCGGCCGATGATTTTTCCTTTCAGGTCTTCCGACGGGAGCGCGACTGCGGTCGTCGTCACTTCCGACGTTGTCGGCGTTGCGAGGCGCTGGATGATCGTAGTGATGATGCCCTTCGCCTTTCTTTCGAGCTCCGCCATGCCGGACTGCTCGAGTTTTTTAGTCCGGATCATCAGGTCTTCCGTGTGATCCCGCTCGACGCGCGCCATGACTTCCCGGACCGCTTCGTCTTTTGAGAGTCCGGACACGCGTTCAAGCTCTGTAAGCGATCTTGCTTTTATTTCTTCAAGTTCCGCTTTTGCGGCTTTTACCCGTTCGATCCGCTCTTCAAGCTCCTTGTCTTTTTTATCGAAGTCGCGCGCGCGCCTGTCGATGGATTGTTCGCGTTCAATAATCCGCTCTTCGAGACGCCTGATCTGGCTCGTGCGGTCTTTTTCTTCGTTTTTCGCGTCGTCTATTACTTTCGCCGCCTTTTCCTTCGCATCAAGAAGCGTTTCTTTTGCTTCGGTTTTCGATTCCTCGACGAGCCTCCGCAATTTCGCCTCGATAGAAGATTTTTTTTGGGCCGCGATGAGCTGGCGCAGGAGATACCCGATCGCGATTCCCGCCGCGATGCCGATTGAAGCCGCGGCAATGGTTGTACTTGTAATCATAGAAAAGAGAAAAGACCCGAGGATGCGGCTCGTCTGCGATCAAGATGAAAAATTATTGGGTTACAAGAAAAAAGAAATGAGGAAAACCCCGCAGTGCGGGGAACCGACTAGAGGCCGATAGCCTCTTTGCGAAGTACTGTCAGCCGAGAAGAAGATGAACACTTTTTAATCCTCATAATCGTTATATCCCAAATGCGTTTTTGCTTGATCACATTCGTGTCGCATCAGAGAGTAATTTTCAAAAGTTATCCTATCGAACTCTCAATAACGGATCTATCATATCAAGCGGCACATGTTCTGTCAAATCGGGCATTAGAGCGAGCGAAGTATGCTTTTACCGGTCATATCCTCTGGTTTTTCTATATGGAGGATATCGAGTATGGTGGGCGCAACGTCTATCAAAATGCCTTTTGTCTCTGACCTTGCCCGCATGACATCTCTCTCTGTCCGTGGCTTGGGGAGTTTAAAATCGCGCGCGACGACAAAAAACGGAACCGGGTTTAAAGAGTGCTCCGTAAGTTTCTCTCCTGTTTGGGTGTTTCGTTTGAGTTCGATATTGCCATGGTCGGACGTGATTACCATGACGCCATCGGTCTTCATGACCTCGTCGAGAAGCCGCGCGAGGCACTCATCGAGGACCTCGACGGCTTTTACCGCCGCCTGGTAATTCCCAGAGTGGCCTATCATATCCGCATTCGCGTAATTCGCGATAATGACATCTTCGGCATAGTAGCGCTCGATGATCGCATCCGTAATTTCTCGCGCGCGCATCGCAGGCGTTTCGTCAAAGTGAGATGTTTCCGGCGACGGAATCAAGATGCGCTCTTCGCGGGGGAACGGCCGTTCTTCCCCGCCGTTTAAGAAATAGGTTATATGCGCATATTTTTCGGTTTCCGCGATGTGGAGATGCGACATGCCCGCGTTGTCCAGCACTTTTGCAAGCGGGAGCGGAACATCGAGCGGCGGAAACGCAACTTCAGCCGGGAGACCCTTCTTGTATTCCGTCATTGTAACGGCGAAAAGGCCGTCTAATTTCTTCCTCTCGAACTTGTCGAATCCGTCAAGAACAAACGACGATACGATTTGGCGCAAGGAGTCTTCGCGAAAATCAAAGAAAATGACCGCATCTCCGTCGCGAATAATCCCTTTTTGCGCGCCGTCCCCTTCTCCGATAACCGCCGGCTCTATAAACGTGTCGGTAATCCCGTTTTCGTATGACGCTTTTATGTACGCCGATGCGCGTGCTTTCCTTTCGCCCTTTCCGGCGGTCATGAGGGCGTATGCGCGCTCTGTCGCGCTCCAGTTTTCGTCGCGATCCATTGCATACGCGCGGCCGATGACGGTCGCAATATGCGCATGGGGCCATTCGAGCGCGATCCGTTTCTCAAGGTCTTCGAGAAAGCGCGCTCCTGAATTCGGCGGCGAGTCTTTCCCGTCGGTGAATGCATGGACGTATATTTCCCGGACGCCGCTTTTTTCCGCAAGCGAGATGAGGGCGTAGAGGTGATCGCGGTAACTATGGACCGATCCGGGTCCGGAGAGGCCCGCGATATGAATTCGCGACCCGTGCGCTTTCGCGTGTCGAAGCGCGGCCTCAAACGCCGGGGTCTTGTTAAACGAACCGTCGTGGATTGCGTTTTCAATCCGCGGGAGATGGTGGTAAATGATTTTCCCCGCGCCTATCGTGAGGTGTCCGACTTCGGAATTTCCGGCTTTCCCCCACGGAAGCCCCACGCCGATGCCGGAGGCCTGGAGTGTTGCCGCAGGAAAATTCTCCCAGAGGTAATCAATGGTCGGCGTGCGCGCTTCCATCACCGGATTCCCCGCTTTTTCGCTTGATACGCCAAATCCGTCGAGAATGATGAAAAGAAGCGGCTTGTGCCGGGCGTCTTTTGTACGTTCCATCATTACATTATATACGATACTGCCGCGGATTGCTCTTGGGTGGCGGAGTGGGTATAGTGGAGCTATGAATACAGAGGCAGGATCAGGCGGAGGGGCACCGCCCTCCCGCAAGAAAAAAATACTTATCGTGGACGACGACCAGCTTCTTTTGGGGACGTATTCATCCGTATTTCGGACGAACGGGTTTGATGTTGAGGTTGCGTCTGACGGAGAGACCGCGTTCAAAATGCTTCAAGAAAGCCAGTCACTTCCCGACATCGTGTTTACGGGAATCAAGATGCCCGGCATGGATGGGTTTGCGCTTATAGAAAAAATGCGAGATGATCCGCGTTTGGCAAAAATTTCCACAGCGGTTTCATCCCACCGCGGCCTTGACGAGGATAAAAAGCGCTCAGAGTCTCTCGGGGTTTCCGATTTTATTATCCAGGGGTTTACGACGCCCGCAGAAGTGGCGCGGCGGATTAATGTCATTCTTGGGGTTAACAAAAAGTTCAAAATCTTTGTCGCGCCCGATCGATTCTCCGCAGGCCAGCTCATCGAAGCATTGAATCGGCAGAGCGGCGCGTCCTGCCAGATCGCGCCGGGAGAAGAAGTGGTGTTGGAACTCGAGGCGACCTCGGAACCCGACAAATTCCGTGTACGGATAATCTGCTGACATACGCCCGTAAGCGAACTCGAAAAAGCCGCCCGCAGGCGGCTTTTGTGTCGATCATAAG
>MHQD01000014.1 GCA_001822215.1 Candidatus Sungbacteria bacterium RIFCSPHIGHO2_01_FULL_50_25 | reverse complement strand
TAATTCGCGACCTTCAATGCCTTCATGGCGGCATCAGAGATCGCGCCGTCAGAGACGGCCGCCTGAAACAGATCCTCTACTCGAACGTTCGCTGACTGACTCATTGTCGCTCCTTTGTGGGGAGCGCAGGCGCTTTGCGCATTATGCGCGAAGCGCCTGCGGCTGAATACGCTACGAAATCTCGAGACCGGGCCAGCTGTCGATTGGCTGGGTCGAGGTGACGAGATTCATGCCGGCGGCGGCGAAACGCTTGAAGGCGTCCTCCACCTGCGGCGTGAAGTCGGCGAGAAACCCGCCCTTGCCGTCAGGCACCGTGACCGCCGACATGCAATCGGTGATCACATAGACCTTACGCGCAAGCTTGGGATCCTGCGTCGCGATCTCGGTAAGAAGGTCATCGATCGAGGACTTGACGCAGTGCGACGCGGCCTGGCCCGCGATTGCGACCGCATCAGAGGTGAGGAGCTTCTCGATGAACGCGGTGTTCTTCTGGTCCAGGGGCTCTCCGTCCCAGCGCATCAGAACCTCCGGACGGAGCACCGAGTAGTTCTCGGTGAGCGGATTTCCTCCCTTGATCTCGACTGCGGCGCGCGATCCGCGCATGAGCGAGTGCCATAGCCGCGCCTCCTGGATCGCGCCGACGAGCGCGTGTCCGTCACCGCCGAGTATGCAGTGGGGCGGCCAGAGATAGAGCTTGTACTTCCCAGCCCGCTCGAGTTCAGCAGTGTAGAACATGACCTGCTTCACGAGCCATGTGTAATTCGACTCGCAGAGCCACCAGGCCACTGCCGGATTCGGCCGGAGCTTTCCCGAGCGGATGTCGTCGGTCACGATCTCCTGGAAGGGGGCCGGGTGATTCCCGTCCTTGTCGAGCCAGAAGGTCGTGAAGAAGATCTGGTAGACGAAGTGCGTGTCCATCGTCACCGTGATGTCGGTAATGACGCCGGCATTGCGGTAGATGAACTCCGCGATCCGCCTCGAATCCTCGACCGCCCCGTTGCCGGAACGGCCTCCGACGTAGAGCGTGCCCTCCTTGAAGCTGAAGTCCTTCTGAGCGTCAATCAAGAGAAGCAGGAGCTTCGTCTTGTCGGAGCCAGACGGACGGACTCCGTGGACCTTCGCCCAGAGATGAGCGTTCGAGAAAAGGTCCATCTGGTTCGGGCCGTACGCCCACTTCGCAACGTTCGAAGGATCATAGTGGGTAGGAAACGGAAGTGTCGTAATCATCATTTTCCCCTTTCTTCGTGATGTACGAGACCGTTGCCGATTCGATCGCTTCTTCTGTTTCGTGGCATTCACCTCCTTTCAGGAAATAGAGAGCAGCGTTACTGTCTGCTTCCGAACAGCGTAGATCCCCTTTGGATCGACGAAGAGATGCGTACTCTCGTCAACAAAGGGCTCCGTGTCCGGAAATTGCCGGACGACGGAGATCGCGCCCGCGTCAACTTCGAGCCGGACGATTCCCTCGTCCGTGGCAACGAAGAGCGACTTCCCTACCGCGGATTTTCCGCGGATGGTTGAGAGCCAGCTTCCGTCGCCCGGGAACGCATCGGCCTCGGCTTCAAGCGTCCCGTCGCGCCGGATCACGAAACAGCGATGCGCTGTTTTCCCACGCTCTTCCAGAGCCGCAAAGAACCAAACACGCTCATCAGCGAAAACGGCAGTCGAATCGATGAGCGCGCCCGTAAATCTCGGCAATCGAACGGAATCATTGATCCCATTTCGATGCGGTTCGAAAACGAACGCAACCGACAGGTTTGAAGCGCGATAGAATCCGAATCCGAACTTCTCGCCCGCCCAGAACACGGTCTGGTCCTCGAGTACTGCGCCGATCTCCTCGGGGCCAAGAGGACCGTCTGTCATAAGACGCCCGCCTTTAACCCAGAAACGGCGTTCCCCGATTGCATCGAATAGCGGGAGATTGCCGAACGTGTCCACCGAAAGATGTTCTGGTTGGGAGTGAGCGGCAACAGTCGCCACGCGTCCTCCTTTCCCGATGAGCGTCCGCGCCCCCGATGCGCGAAAACGCATCAAGGGATCAAGTTCGCCCTGCATGACCGTTGTCCCGTCTTCGCGCTTGAAGCGTCCATCCTCGTAATACAGGAAGAGAAGCTTTCCGCGCTGGTAGGCGGCGTGGAGGATCACTCCCTTTGTCTTCAGGATTTCCTCGGCGCTGACATTGCCTTTGACGCGAATCGTTTCTTTCACGAGCCCCGGCGTATTGCACGTCGGACAGACGGCGCGAGCATGAACCGTGCCGCACGAACACCTCTTCCACTCGAGCGATTCGAGAAGCGAACAAGGGAAATCCCCTCGCTCGTCCCGCTCAAAAACTCGGTGGAAATACTGGAGGAGGTCGTCGGACAGCACGCGGAAGTGAACCGCTGGCTTCGGATAGAGAACTTCTGGATGGAATACTGTGATGCGCCGGAGCGGCCGCAGATCATGCGGCATTCGCCGCGCGGGATCCTTAGGGCGGTATACCCCGCCATAGGGACCCACGAAGAGAAGCGACTGCCAGAGCATTACGGCGTAGGCATACCAGTCCGAGTACTCATCGTAGGGTTTCGCGAGCATAATGCTTCTTGCCTTCGGATCGATCTTCATCGGATCGACGAATCGTGCCGTGAACATCCGCGCGAGATACGGATCGAACTGACACGAGTCAGTGTCGACCACGAATGTCTCCTCGCCGCGGACAAGTACATTGAGATCATTGAAGTCCCCAATAACGATGCCGCTATGATGTATGCCGAGAACCGCTTGGTGCAGATCAAGAAAGATCCGCCTCACTTGGTCGTTCGGCACTCCGGCTTCGCGGAATGTCCGATCGCCGTAGCGGAGCAAGACCTCCGCATTCCGGATAAACGGCATGGCGTAGCCGACGAGCGCGCCGTTCGGGTCATCTCTCACAAGTTCGGACGGAAGTATGACACGCGCCGGGAGCTTCCCGCTGAATTTCATGAGCGCGGGGAGTTTTGTCTGATGAATGCGAATCCGTTCCCGCGCCGCCTGCTGTTCGGCAGGCACGCCGTCGAAATCTGGATGATCAGGCGGCTTGAAGATTTTCACTGCGGTGTCGTTCCCGATGTCGAAGATATCCGCCTCGCATCCCTTGCCTTTTGACTTTGCGGGGTCGAGGCGAATGCGTCGCGTACCGAGGTATGCATACATTTCCTCGCTCCTTTCGTCAGCGCTTTGGCTTGCGGCGAATCGCAACAAGCGTGGTGTCATCCGGAAGTTTCCCCGGCGCACGGTGTATCGCCCTCTCCCGCCAATCAACGGCGAGATGCTCGTTTTGTATGAGCGCGAGGCGCCGGCGCACCATGTCGGGATTCGCGAAGTACCGATCCTCCTCCCAAAACTGGGAGATCGGCCCGACGAAATCAGATTTTCCGGGAAGCGTTTCGTGCTCGGCGGCGATAAGATAATCGACGCCATCGGTGCCGATGAGAATCGAGCGTACCTCCGCGGTTGGGATAAAGGCGTTCACCTTGAAGGCATTGGCTGGATCAAAATCGCCTTCCGGCTTCAGCGCGGTATAGCCGAGATACGGCGGGGCGTTGGATTCGAACTGGCCGAGTGCGAGCGCCGCGCCGTTCAGATACGCGACGCCATCACCGATAGACATCATCATGGTCATCCATCGCGTTACCAACACGGCGTTCACCGTGAATAGGAAGTGGTCGAATATCATCTGCCGAAGGTCTTCGCCCATGGCTGATGCGATACGCTTAATCTCCCGCAGCACGATTTCTCGAACTTCCGTGCGGAAGGCCGTTTCTTCTGCCCAAGGGTAGTCGCGCGTGGATAAAGCGCTCGCGGCTGCATGAATCATTGCATGAGCTACTAGCCGCGCACCAATATGTGCGCCGGTCTCGCTTTTCGCTTCTGATCCGCAGCCGTCGGTGACAACTAGAGCGAGCGCGTATGAAACTGACTCGATCGCGAAACTATCCTGGTTGTTTTTCCATCCGAACGGGCGCAAGTGCTCGCGCCCAATGATGGATCCCGCGGCAACTTCGAAATCATCGATGATCATCTGGTATTCTCCTTATGTGGATTTATTTCAAAGAACACTTGGCTCCTGTCTCCAGAAACCAAGGCGTCTTACGAGAGATATGCCCGTGAGGCGTCTTGATTCCTATATTGTGTAATATATACACTATTTAATAACAATATAAATGGCACCGTTTGATGGTGTATTTATTACACTTTTTAGCGGTTAAAATTTTTTTTAAGCCGCTATTCGCTCTTATTTAAAGGATCCCGACAACCTTGTGTCTCCGCTCGCTAAATCGGTAGAGTTCCGCCGGACGGCTCCGTCCCGCTCGCTTTTTCTTCTTTGTGCCTACCACGAGCTTCAAAGAAAAGAGCTTCTTTCGAAAATTCCGCTTGTCGAACCTGCGGCGAAGAACGACTTCATACAACCGCTGTAACTCCCCTAGGGTGAATTCCTCCGGCAAGAGTCCGAACGCGATATTCGTGTAGGCGAGTTTTGAACGCACGCGTTCAATCGCGGTCCGGATGATATCTTTATGGTCGTAGGCAAGTTTCGGAAGATTTTCCACCGAGAACCAGCGCACCTCGCTCCCCCCTCGCCTCACTATGTCGGTCGTCGGCGTGAGCGCAAGATACGCCACCGAGACCACGCGGCCTCTGGGATCGCGATCAAGGGCGCTGAACGTATAGAGCTGTTCGATATGGACAAACTTTTTTGCGCCGGCCTTTTCCCAGAGATGGCGCTTTGCGGCTTCGTCGGCGGTTTCCTTTGGATGGATAAGACCGCCGGGAACTCCCCAATGCTGGACATAGAAAGGAGGCCGGTCCACCTTCATCAAAAGAACTTTCAAGCCCCCCTGGTCTTTGCTGAAAAGCACGGTGTCTGTCGCGAGAATCGCAAATCTGAGCTTATGCGGAGATTTAGACGTCTTTGTCATATAGTGTATTATATACACATAGTACTCCTCCGCCCATTTCTTGTCAAGTCCCTGTGGAAATATGCCAAGAGACGGCGACTCCTCTCTTCTTGGTGGGGATCTCGGTAAGAGTTTCTATGCGGTCAATAAATTCTGCGCTACTCTCTTCTTTTCCAGCCACTCGGGTACTGGCGAAAATGCAATTTCTGGACAACGATCAATCTCTTCATAATCAATATCGAAATAATGCTTGTAGATTCTTGCAACTCCCCCGAACATAGCGCTCTTCTGATTCAATCCCAGCCGATCCGCAACTTCCCAAATTTCTCCTTCGGATTTTCCCTCAATTTCTAGAAAAGTGGGAATCCACGGCCATGTATCGATCATACATTCAACATCGCCAAGCTTCCACAATTCCCGCTTCTTCGTCTGGCTGGATTTCACGCTCATTCCGATCGCCAACAGTAGGTTCTCTGCCTCTTCGAAAGACCCGACAGTAAATGCAATTTCTTTCATTCCGTCAATTCCTTCTTTTTCCCATTTTTTGAGCGTGAGTGAGATTCCGTCATTTTCATCACGCAAACGGAGCCAAGAAAAATCATCATCAAGCCGAAAATCAGGAAAATCGAAAACTTTCTGCCTCGTGAGGCTTTCCGGATGCATCAGGACAGCCCCGAGCTTTTTAAGCCGCTCACGAATGACTTCTGGGTCAATATCAAGAAATTTTGCTTCTATTTCGGTTTTCATAATGTATCCGCGTGCCTCGAACCTATCTCAACCTGGCCACCTCGGGCTCAAAAAACCCGAAGTGAGGCCCCGTAATTTAGGCCGCCGGGCGTTTTAAAAAACTAACTCGCATCAATCGCTTTCTGTAACATGGGATGAAAATGTCCTCGATATCGTTCCTGAACATCAAGAATCTTCCAATCATTCTCTGTTAGAATATGTCGGCACGTGACTGCCCCGCAAGAACACTGCTCTTTATTATCCGTATATGCGCTATCCTCGAAATTCCAAGTCCCCTGATCAAGCGTTATTTCTTCTCCGGGTTCGATTTCTCGCCGAGCAGTCAAGGTCACCTCGTCTTCAAGCCACGTATTGGCATCGCAAGAGTGATTTAAATTTTCATCTAAACTGATCTGCGTATCGGCCTTGGGCAGTGCCGAAAAAAGATCTTTCTCAACCATCCATATTGAGCGGCTCCGATAGTTTCCGGAAAATGCGTGCTCGCGCGAAACAAGTTCTCCTCCAAACTCCATCACTTTCTCTCCTTCGGCGATTTTTTGGTCAGCAAAAACGCCGTCGCCATGAATAACAGATTTTCCGGATTTTAGTTTTGGACTAACCCAAGTATAACGCAAATATTGTCTTGGCATATGAATACTGAATTTATAACTCTTCAAACTCCGAATCTACTTGTAGTGAGCTTGCTTGCAGTGAGCTCGTCGAATCTGTCGAACTATCTCAACCTGATTTTCCCAAATTTAATTAAATTTAATTTCTTTTCCCGTCTCCATCCTTTTATCTGTGCCTCCCGTTTTAAGGCTGAGCTTCTGTTCGGATACTGCTCCGAATACAATAATTTTATAACCTTTCTTGCTTTCGTGTAATAACCACCTATGCCGGTTTTGTGCTCATTAAATCTACGCTCAATGTTTGTCGTAATACCTGTATAGATAGTGCTATCTTTACATTGAATAAGATATACAAAATACATATATGTCCTTCGGCTCACTTTATTCGTTCAGAATCCCTCGTCAAACTCACGATAAGGCGTATTCTGAATTTATTAAAAGACTTGTCCCGAGTGAACCGAGGGAACTTCAGTAGGCAAAGTAAACACATATAAAAAGTGACTGTTTAGATTCTGAAAGACAAAAAGACTTCTCTTGTCTGAACGAAAAGCCCGTCCTGAGCTTGTCGAAGGGCGGCTTTTCTTGTTTCAACCGAGTTCATCTATTTCCGTCCGCCCTTGCCGCCGGTTGGAGAACCGAAATAGCTGCTTAATCCCGCAACCTGCAGCTCTGCTTCCCGGTCAATACGGTTTTCGAGAATATAGCCGCTATCCTTACACGACTGGCTTTGGCTCAAATCGGTAATACGCGGATCGCCGATCGAATAAAGATAGAGTTCCACCTCACAGTCATTAGTAATGTAGTACGCCTCGGTGAGAACAGATATGAGATTACCGTACACTGTCATGCCGTAGCCGCCGTTGAGCAGCCCCTCGTTTTTGCCCGTAAGCGGGGTAAGTACTGTAAGCATTTTTTCGGCAAGAAGCTTATCTTTCTTCTCGTTATAAATAGCAAGCGTGCCGTCGTGTGTGGAATCCGTACTGCCATTGTGGTGAACCGATACAAGCGCATCGCATTTTCTTCCATCGCCCACACCGTCATTGTTTAAATCAAGCTCGGCGCATTTTGCAATCGCGTCATTCACCCTGTCTTTCCGAGAAGACAAACGATCGGCAACAACAACATATGCTCCTATTTCCGGTGCTTCGAGCTTGGTTTTCAACGCCTGCAGCACATTCCAATTTACATCCGCCTCTGCCACCGCATACTTTTTATTCACCGCTCCGGTCTCACCTCCGCCGTGTCCGGCATCAAGCGCTATTATTTTGCCGGTAAGCGGCGATGCGGCAAAGACTGATACCCAAAGCAAAGAAACTACAAGGGCAATAATTGCAGATATTTTTTTCATAACTTCATTATATAGTGCACTCGACAAATATCAAACAGGATCTTGTCCGGAAACAAAAACCCACTAATTGCTCAACGAACTTTTCGTTCTTGAATATCCTTCGATCTTGCTCAGGATAAACGGCGCTTCATGGTGAGCCGGTCGAACCATCAGCCGGTATGCCGTGACGGAAACAAGTACATACGCAAGTCAGTCACCCGACTTAGCATAAGCTTTCTGGCTTTCTCGATATTGGTTAGTGGATAGTCAAACGCACAAAGGGTTTTTCAGCGGTCTATCCCTCTTATTGGATCCTCAGTTCGATTCTCTTTTATTTGTCTTATGTTAGAATAAATCCATATGAAAATTCTAAAACTCATCATCACAATCGTTGCTTTGACTATAGCGTTTCTAGTGCTGGTTTGGCGTTTTGCGCCAACAAAAATGATAGAGGAGTTCGCGAAAAATATCGGCCCCGCAAAAACACTTCTTTGTCGATATCCGGTTCAGGTTCGAGGCGACGCAATGAGGCCGGTCTTCCACGACGGCCAACGTATCAGCCTATCCAAATGCATAGAAGAGCGCGACAATATTCCGGTCGGCACTGCCATCCTTTACGAACGGCCCGGCGGGATGCGGCTTGCGGTTATTCGCGAACGGATCGTTAACGCAGATAAAATTCGCTATCGCGTTTCCCAAGAAGCGCGGCAACAGGAGATTGATGATATACTCTCTGATAAAATAATCGCGGTCTACAAATAATATGCAGGCAGAGCGTGGTATTTCGCAGGTAATCGTTATAGCGGTTTTGGGGGTCGTCATTTTTGGTACCGCAAGCAGCGCGATATTCTATTTTAAAAAGCGCGTAGTTACACCACCGGAAGTAACCCAAAAATATTCCGAACCAACGCCACAAGAAACAACAACCAAATCGTCAATACCCAGCCCCGTTCCAGAATCAAATTTTTCCAAACCGAACAACACGAATACCGCACCTCACTCTTCTTCGGCAACAGCTACAGAATCGGCTAAGAAACAATCTCCGAAATCATCCGTCTCTATGCCCGACCCATCTGCAGCGGGTGTGCCTGCCTACACTCTTGTGGCTTACACCGGAGAGGTATTCGGCGCAAAAATGCCGGCCAGCTGGAAAGTTACTTCGAACCAAAGTGGGATAGAAATCATTGATCCTGCCGATACCGATACTGGCGTGTCTGGAGTGGTTGCAGTCGGCTGGTTCGGCAGTCAAACACCAGACGGCTTTATTGATTTTTTGCTTCAATCCATAGGCGCGTCAAATGTAAAAACCGAAAACGAATCAGCTGAAGGGACATATAAGGATCCATCTACCAACCTCCCCTGGACCGTAAAAACTAAAACATTTACCTTTGAAAAAAACGGAAAAGTTCTGAAAGCCAAAGCAAGCGCCGGCGTCCTAAACGGCTACGGCCAGTATGTTGCTCTGATGACCGCATTCCAAACAGTTCCGTCGAAATGGAGCCAGTGGGCCCCAACCCTCGAACGCATTGCCAAGTCAATTACCATCATAAACCCATCAATGGCAGGAGGTGCCCATACGGTCCGGCTGCCGACTGCTGCTGACCTTGTAAACGACTCTTCGCCTTTGATGGAGGTATGGGAGGAACGGAACCAAGTGCAAAAACGTACATCACACGAATTTTCTGATGCTATAATGGGACAAGAAACCGACCTTTATTCGCCCTCAACAGGAAGTCGCCATACCCTGCCCCTTAACGCTTATGATCCGGTTAAGGGCGGCTACCATAATCCAGATAAATGGGAAGAAATTTTAATTGATCCGTATCAAAGATAGCATTACACCAATATCAACGAGCTGAGCTTAATAGAAGAGCTTGCGAATTTAATGGACAGAGTGAATTTGGATAAGTTTGGAATACGAAGCCGGATAGAGGATGAAATAAAGCGCTTCAACAAATTCAGGACCGGAGTGCTCGGCCAAAAACAGGAGGAAACATCAATTGATGTCGATATGCGAAGTTACGCCAAGTACCTTCTTAAAGAAGGCACCCTCATTGAAAAGCGCGAACTGCTATCATGCCTTAAAAGCAAGCTGACGCTGAAAGACAAAAAGATTTCTCTTGTCTAAACGAAAAGCCGCTGATTGCTCAGCGGACTTTTCGTTCTTGAATACGGCGCTCAGCCGGTATGACGTGGGTGGGAAGGAATCGTATGCGGTGCCAACCGAAGGGCAGGCACCTCAATCACTTGACTTAGCATATAACGGCTGCGAGGCCTGGATTCGAACCAGGATACCGGCGTCCAGAGCGCCGTGGCCTACCGTTAGCCGACCTCGCAAAACAAAAACGATCCTATTCGGACCATTTATCCATTATACCGTATTTTCTCAGCAAATTCCAGCTTACACCTGCAGATACCGGCGGATGGCGATCCATGAGGAAAGTACGCCGATTATAATTCCTCCGCCGAACATGAGTATGGCAAACATGAAGAGGTTATTCAAAAAGTATTGGAAAATGTCGAATTCCGGCACAAGAAGCGCGAGGCGGGGCGAGATGAGCCAGATAAGCGGGAAGAAAACCATGAGCGTGATTAGGGCCGACGTCGCGCCGTAAAGAATTCCCGATACGATAAAGGGCCCGCGGATGAACCACTTTGACGCGCCCACAAGGCGCATGATGCCGATCTCCTCCCGCATTGTGTAGATCGCGAGGCGTATCGTATTGAATGTCACCAGAATTGCGATGAAGGCGAGGAAAAACGCGAGGAATGTTCCCGAGCCGCGGAGCGTCTTGAAAATTGCGCCCATGCGCTCGATCACCTGCTGATTTTCGAAATAGTTAATTTTGTCGACTTCGCGGTAATTTTTCTGGAGCAAAAATTCGCTTATCGCGGCGTAGCGGGACGGATCTTTTGCGCGGATGTTTAAACTCGCCTGAAGAGGATTTTCTCCGATTTCTTCGAGCGCGGCCGCGATCAGCTGATTCCCCTTATGCCGGTTACGGAACAATTCAAGCGCCGCATCTCGCGAGATGTAGTGTATGTCGCGGACATCCGGGAGCGCCTCGAGCTCCTTTTGTATTGAAATGATTGAATTCTCCGACGCATCGGGCAGGAAGTAGACGCTTATGTCCACTTTTGATTCAAACGACGAGAGGATGACGCTCGCAAGCGCGCCCGTGAACACAAGATTCCCGATGACAAAAAGCATCAAGACCATGACGAGCACTGTTGCCGTCGAAAGCCAGCCGTTTCGCTTGTAGTTGAGAATTCCCGTTTTTGTTATTCTCCGGAGGTTTGTGAAAAACATGGGGGTCTATTTGAGGCCATCTAAAAACCCTTTATATAAGAAGATACTTCCCTTTTTCTTTGTCGCTTATAATCTCGCCTTTGTCGAGGACAATAACTCGCCGGTCAGCGGAGTTTACGATTTCTTTGTTGTGCGTTGCGAGAACAACCGTTGTCCCGAGTTCGTTTATTTTCTCCAAAAGTTTTACGATCTCAAGCGTGTTTATCGGGTCAAGATCCCCCGTTGCTTCGTCCGCCAAGATAACATCCGGCCGGTTTACAAGCGCGCGCGCAATCGCAACGCGCTGTTTTTCTCCTCCGGAGAGCTGGTTGGGAAAATTGTCGCGTTTGTCGGAAAGCCCCACGAGCTCGAGTACCTCGGGCACGTCTTCCTCGATTTCGGCGTCCGCCCTACCTGCGGCCTCCATGACAAACGAGATATTTTCATACGCGGTTTTTGTCGGAAGAAGCTTATAGTCCTGGAATACCGTTCCGATTCTCCGGCGTACCTTATGCATTTCCCCGATGCCGATATCCGTGACCTCGATTCCGTCGAGAAAAATTTTTCCGTCGGTCGGCATTTCTTCACGAATCAAAAGTTTCAAAAGAGTCGTTTTTCCCGCGCCAGAAGAGCCCACGATGAAGACAAACTCCTTTGGCTCCATTCGAAGAGTCACGTTTTTCAGCGCGACGGAATGATGATTATAGATTTTTGAAACGTTGTCGAAAAAAATCATGACTCGATAATATAGTTTTTCGACACGACTCACTCGCTCCAGCGGCTCGTTCGCTAAG
>MHQD01000013.1 GCA_001822215.1 Candidatus Sungbacteria bacterium RIFCSPHIGHO2_01_FULL_50_25 | reverse complement strand
CAAAAGAGCACGTTCTTGCGGACGATCTTTCGACAATGCTTTCCGAGCCAAAGCGTTTTGCGGCCTACCTCGGCATTGCGAAGCTCTATTATGAATCGGACTTGCGGGCGCTCGCGCGGCGCGTCCTGGAAAAAGCTGATCTCCCCGTGGAGGCGCGCGGAAAATATTTTTTTGCGGCGATAAAGGGATTGTTAAAGCGGCCCGGTGCGGTGTTAGAAAGAACATCGCGAAAAAAACGAAAAAATGGCAAAAAAACTTCTAATCGCAAAAATTCCTGATAGCGTCCTTCGCCAAGTTGCAAAGGATATTTCGATTGACGCAATCAAGTCAAGGAGGATTCAAGACTTGATTGAAGATATGAAACTGACGTTAAAGGAAACGCCGAACGGCGTAGGCCTTGCCGCGCCCCAAGTCGGCCAGTCTTTGCGCTTGTTTATTGTTTCCGAGGAAGCAGAGGAAATTGACCGTATTGAAAAAGACGGAGAAAAACGAGTGAAGCACGGCAAGATTCGCGACGAAGAAGGAAATGAGAAAGAAGCGTATGAGAAGCGGGACTGGAAGTATTACGCGTTCATCAATCCAAAAGCGCTTAAGCAATCGAAAATAAAGCTCGAGAGAGCCGAAGGATGTTTATCGGTACCGAAAAAATTCGGCGAGGTAAAGCGGTTCGAGAAGATTACGGTGAGCGCGTATGGCGAGCACGGAAAAAAGTTTACCCGTGGAGCAACCCGGTTTTTCGCGCGCGTCATTCAGCATGAGCTCGATCATTTGGAAGGGGCGCTTTTTATCGATAAAGCGAAACATATTTTTGAAGAAGATGATAAAAAATAGCGATTCGTCAAAAATCCTTTTTTGGGGGACGTCGGAGTTTGCGATTCCTTCGCTCGACGCCCTCATCCAAGCGGGATATTCAATTTCTGGCGTTGTAACGACTCCCGATAAGCCCGCGGGCAGAAAACAGCTTCTTACTCCTCCGCCTGTCAAGGTACTCGCGGAGTCAAAAAAAATTCCCGTGTATCAGCCGGAGATATTAAAATCCGCGGGCTCTACGCTTGAATTGCCGGAAGCGGATCTTTTTGTTGTCGCGGCATACGGGAAGATAATTCCGAAAGCGATTATTGGAAAGCCCCGGCTGGGAGCGCTGAATATCCACCCCTCTCTTCTCCCCCGCTGGCGCGGGCCCTCGCCTATACAATTCACAATTTTATCGGGCGATGCAGAAACCGGTATTACGATAATCGAGATGGATGAATTGATGGATCATGGGCCGATTGTGGCAAGTTCAAAATTCAAAATGAAAAATGCAAAAATAACGTATCCGAAGCTTCACGATGCGCTTGCCGGAGAGGGAGCGAAATTTCTGGTTGAAACGCTTCCGAAATGGATTTCGGGGGAAATTAAGCCGATGCCGCAGGACGAATCAAAAGTGACATTCAGCAAAATCCTGAAAAAAGAAGATGGCAGGATTGATTGGAAAAAAGCCGCCGAGGAGATCGAGCGCCAAATTCGTGCATTTGTCCCATGGCCGGGTTCGTGGACCATGTGGCCCCAAGATGACAGGCAGCACCGGATCCGGATTGACGAAGCCGAAGCGGCTTCGGAACACGCGGCACACGGCTCGCCCGGCTTTGTTTTTCAATCAGCAAAAAACCCGCTTTGCATACAAACGGGCAAGGGCGCGCTTCTTGTTCGCCGCCTCACGATTGAGGGCAGCTCTTCGCAAAATGCCGAAACATTTTTGCGGGGGTACAAAGATGCCGTCGGCGGAGCATTTATCTGACTATTCCACTTTCGCGAGAAGCATGATTTTTTCCGCCGCTTCTTCCTGCCAGCCGCTTGCTTTCAGCGCCTCAATGATCTGATCCTCTTTATAGCCGGCTTTGAGCTCGGTTTTTGCGTATTTGATCGCTTCGAGTTCTGCTTCGGTGTGTACGGTTTCTTCCTTTTGTTCTTGGCGTTTGGTGAGAAATGCGGTGTAGGCGGGTTTTCGTTCGTGCGCGAGATTTCCGCGAGTTATCCCCCCTCCCGGCAAAGAGGTTCCCCCGCCTTTCGGCGTGTCGTCCGCCGATTGCGAGAGTCCTGCCGCAGATTCTTCCGTATGCCGCACCCGGCGCTTGAGCACGGCGATAACAATGATGCCAAGCGCCCCTCCAATCAATACGACGCCGATAATCAGCCAGAAAAGCGGGCCGACCGTTTTCAAAAATTCGATGGTTTCGTCGAATCGGGAGTCAATCGATTTTCCTGATTCGATAAGCCGCTCGCATGCCGCAATATATTTTCCGAGAGTATCAGAAGCAAGAAACGCTCCGTGCGTATCGCGCGCCGCTTCGAATTTCGTGAGAGCTACTTTGCAGCGTTTTTGCCGGAGTGATTCGATGCCCGAAAGAAGGTTTTGATAGAATGCGCCTGCCGCCGGCTCTATGGATGCCGCGTCGAGCGCGTCTTTTACAATTGGCGAAGGAATGGCGAATGCGAAATTGTCGCCTCTCTCCTGTTCGAACTCCGATGTTTGTGATGTAATGAGCCCTTTGATGTTTCCTTTTTCATCGAGAAGCGGCCCGCCGGATGATCCTTGGGAAATTTTTGCGTCAAGCTGGTAGAGTTTGAATTCGCCCATCTCCGTGCTTTTGAGGGCGTTTATGATGCCGCGGGTGAACGACGCTTGAAGAAGGTCTTTTTTGTGTACTTCGGCCGTAGCCGGAAATCCGAATGCGAAGACCGTGCGCCCAATGGGAAGTTCGGTCCGCGTTTCGATGGGAAGCGCCGGAAGGCGGCTCTCCTCTATTTTCAGTATGGAGATATCCCGGTCGTTCTCGATATAGTCCTGTTCTGTATATACCGCCTGGGCCGGGAAACCGCCTTTTGTGATATCTTCAAGATTTTCCGCTTTTGAAGAGGGATCGAGGATTTTCAGTTCGTCTACAATATCAAACGAACTTTCTTCGACAAGGCGTTTTAATTCTTTTTCCGCAAGTTTTTCCGCGCGTTCGAATCGCGCCTGTTCGGCGGCGGAGGGCTCGCCGTCGGCCGTCTGGAAGAATGAATCTTTAAAGAACTCAATGGAAAATACTTCAAGAACGCTCAAAAATTTTCCCATCTCCGGGGAAGCGACGTGCGCATTTGTCGCTATGAATCCGGAGGGGCTGACGATGACGCCGCTTCCCATGATTTCATAGTCTATCGGGACGGTTCGGATTTTCCGCTGGTCGATCTTTATTTCAAGCGCGTCGAGATCAATGGTAAATGACGGAATTTTTGCTTCCCCCGTGATTTTATGGTAGATCCGCACGACCGAAGATTTCGTAAGATCGGCGACTTCTTCTTCGGTGAGCGATATTCCCTCGGGTTCTTTTGTTTTTGAAAAGAGCGCGGCAAAATAGGCCTCCTGCCGCCTTTTGAGCGTATCAAGCATGCCCGCAGTAACGCCGATCATAAGGGAAAAAAGAGCGAGTATCAGAAGGATTTTTTTGTATGCGCGGATGCTCATGAAAGATATTGTAGCACCGTTTTAATCTTTTCTCACGAATTGGAACGCGTAGTCCATGCTGACGCCGATTTTTTTGTTCGGATTGAAGATATTTTTAGGATCAAAGATTCGTTTTGTCTCGACAAAGAGGCGGTATACGTCTTCCCCGAACATCTGCTTGAGAAACGGCCCGCGAACCAATCCGTCGTTATGCTCGCCCGTGGTCGATCCGTGATACTGGAATACGAGGTCATACACTTTTTTCGATAGCTCCGGGATGATTGCGCGCTCGCTCGGATCATGGAAATTCATCAAAGGAATGATGTGGAAATTTCCGTCTCCCATGTGTCCCGCGATTGTATAGATGAGGTTATACCGCGAAAGGATTTCATTGAGTTTCGGCAAAAATTCTTCCAGTTTTTCCGGATTCACCACAAAGTCATCGATAAAGGGTGCGGTATGGCGGTCCTTGATTCTGTTTCTGAGGAGATTGAATGATTCCCGGCGGATGAGCTTGTATTTGAGGACGTCGGAAGCTGATTTTGCAATGCGATAGCGGACGCCGAATGGCTTAATATCTTTCTCAAGGCGTCGGAGTGTTTCCTCGACAAGCCCGAGGTCGTCTCCGGTAAACTCCGCCTGGAGTATGAGTTTCGGCAATCCGCCTCTTAATAGGAGAAAAAGTTCCGGCAGAAAATGGAGCGCGAACGAAAAAAGATTCTTGAGCCCTAAGAGCCGCGCGAAGGACGGAAAGAATTTGAGCGCGAGTTTGAGCGTATGGTCGTCGTAGGCCTCGAAACTTTCCGGTTTGTGCGGGAGTATTGCGGAAGTGAGCTCGCTCAAGAGATCGATTGACGGCAAAAAGAGTATGATCATCTGGGAATGTTTTTGCACCGGCACGAGTTCGAATTCCGCCTTTGTGATTAAGCCGAGCGTTCCCTGGGATCCGACAAAGAGTTTGGTCAGGTCGAAAATCTTTGTATCCGGATTCCATACATTCCAGAGCGCGTACCCGGCAGAATTTTTTGATACATGCGGCCGCGCATTTTCAATGGCGGCATGGTGCTCTCTCACGATTGAAGAGACACCTCGGTATACGTCGCCTTCGAATGTCGGGAGATGGAGCTTCGCTTCAAGTTCGCGCTCGCTCAAAGGAGCAAATTCATATTCATTGCCGTCCGAAAGCACGGCCCAGAGTCGTTTGACGTAGCGCTCGGTTTTTCCGTATTTGATATTTTTCTCTCCCCCGGCGTTGTTTGCGATCATGCCTCCAATCGCACACATTTCGCGCGATGCGGGAAACGAGGGAAGCAGGAGATTTTGCGAAATGGTCTTTTTTTCAAAATCGCGGTAGTATGCTCCGGGTTCTGCAGTGATGCGGGAGCCCGAGGTATTGCCGATCGCATTCATATATTTTGTAAACGCTACAGATATCGAAGTTGTGAGCGGCCCGCCCGACATGCACGTTCCCGCCGCGCGCGCGGTAAGCGAGAGGGCTGGGTTGTTTTCTTTTTCTTCGCTTACAAATCTGACAAGGGCCTTTATGTCCTGGGAGTTTTTCGGGAATACGACGACCGACGGACGCATTTCAAAAATGCTTGCGTCGTGGCTCGCGCGTTCAATGGTCTCGGCGTCGGTTGAGACGTCTCCCACTATTCGTTTTTTCAGTTCTGATGGAAGATCCAAAGCTCTCCCCGCATTACCTTATTATTGTTCCGGGCGGCACGCTGCGGTCGGTCCCCAAAAGTACTGGTCCGCCGTCGTCAGCCGCAAGAAGCATGCCGTTTGATTCAACACCAAAAATAACGCGCGGCTCCAAATTCATGACCACCGCAATCCCCCTCCCTATAAGCGATTCCGGCTCGTACGACGCGCCGATTCCTGCGACGAGCGTTCGCGCCTCCCCTCCTGCATTGATCGCGAGCTTTAAAAGCTTATCAGATCCTTCGATCCGCTCAACCGATTCAACCCGCGCGATGCGAAGATCGATTTTTTTAAAATCACTAAAGGGTATTTTATCCGTCATATGAGAAGATTAAGTCCTGTTGCTTCATCCGGCTTGCGCTCAAATGCACCTTCGGATCGTATAAGGCTTACCTCGCAGGTTGCGAGGACCACGAGTTTTTTTATGTGCCCTCCTTTTGCAGAGAGCCCGCGGTCTCCGAATGTTCCGTGCGCGTGTATAATCGGTTTTCCGTCAAGGAGTCCGAGATTTCCGGTGATTCCGAGTATTTCAAGATTATCGGCAATGGCCGTGTCTTCGTATTGTTTTTTGGCAAGATTGTACCACGAGAGAATGACTTCTTGCGCAGTGCCTATTGCGGTAAACGACGCAGAGCGGATTCCGGAGTCCTCGGCAAATGAAATGAGCGACGAAAAAAGCTCTTCCCCGGCGTCGAGCCGTATCATATACCGTTTTTCATCATGTGCGATTGTTTTCATCCCGTTAGAGATTTATAGATTAAAATGCGACGTTGTTTCCTAATATCCCATATGGAGGAGCCGCGCTATTTTTTTGAGCGAGGGATCTCTCACGGGATTCATATCTCCTATTCTACCGGATGCGGGCTTGTTTGGGAATTGGATGCGAGGAAGCTTGCAATGATGGCTGTGGTATCAGCGCGCAGTGCCGTCGGGAATAGGCGCACGATGTGCCAGCCATGCGCAGCGGCAACGGCGCGCTCCGTATCGCTCCATCCGCCTTCCGGGCCGATAAAAAGCGCAATATCTTTCGTATGTGCGACGGTTCGCTTTTCGAATTGACCGCCTGTCTGGTCGAAAAAGAGAACAGTTTTCTTGTTTCGCGCTTCTTTGATCGCTTCTTCGAATGGAACCGGCTCCCGGATATTCGGGACGAATTGCTGTCCGGATTGCTCGGTTGATTCACGCGCGATATCCTGCAGGCGTCCGAGGTTGAGCGCTTTTTTCACGGTGCGGTCGGTGATCATAGGCGTGATTTCGGCAATTCCGATCTCGGTCGTTTTTTGGACCATGAGCTTAAAATGCTCCCGTTTGAGGATTGCGCAGTAGAGCGTAATCCCGCCGGGTGCCCGATTGACGCTGCCGTTTTCTTTTCGTATTAACAGATAGATCTTTTTCCCCTCTATTTTTTTGATTTCTGCAATGCACTCGCGCCCGTTCCCATCGCTTAAAATGACGGAATCGCCTTCGGCGAGCCGAAATACTTTTATGATCCGGCGGACCGTACGGGGGTCGGCGAGCGACGTGAGGCTCTGCGAGAAATCAAATTGTCCGATAAAGCGATGGAGGCGCATATAAAAGTTAGAGCTTTCCGTTTTTTATTTTCTGCCGGATGGATTCAATCACCGTGTGGTAATAAAAAAGGTTGTGGAATGTGAGGAGCGAGAGCGCGGAAATTTCTCCTGCACGGTAGAGGTGAGAAATATAATTTCTTTTGTGCGTCGCACACACCGTGCATCGGCATTTCGGGTCAAGCGGCGCAGTATCTGAAAGAAATTTTCTCTGCGCCATGTTCAGTTTCCCTTTTGAGGTAAACGCGATGCCGTGGCGGGCGTAGCGCGTCGGAACAATGCAGTCAAAGGTGTCTGCGCCGCCTTTTATGATGAGCGCGAGGTCGTCGAGTTTTCCGATGCCCAAGAGATGGCGCGGCTTTCGCTTGTCCAAAATCGGGACGGTCCAGGAGAGGATGCTCTTGGTGACGTCTTTGCCGGTGCCGAGATCTCCGCCGATGCCGAACCCGTCGAAATCAAGGGAGTTTGCGAATGCGGCGCTCTTCTGGCGCAGGTCCTTGAAATGGGACCCCTGGACAATTCCGTAGAGAGCGGCGCGCGAGCGGCGCGCGCGCAAAGACGCTTTGATCCAGCGGTGCGTCCGCTCAAGCGATTTTTTCACATAGGCCCGGTCCGCGAGGGGCGACGTGCACTCGTCGAACGAGAACATGATATCCG
This sequence comes from Candidatus Sungbacteria bacterium RIFCSPHIGHO2_01_FULL_50_25, assembly GCA_001822215.1. Lineage (GTDB taxonomy): Bacteria > Patescibacteriota > Minisyncoccia > Sungbacterales > HO2-52-23 > 2-01-FULL-50-25. The sequence goes on along the minus strand of MHQD01000013.1, from coordinate 1,393 downwards.
CGCCGAGGGATTCCTGGATATCGATCGATTCTTTCGGGCCGAGAAAAACCTCGCGTCCGTCGAGCGACGAGCGAAACGCCACACCGTCTTCCGTGATGGTAAGTTTTTTCGGCTGGTCGCCAGTCGAGATTATTTTTTTCCGCTTTTTTGCGAGCACCTTACCGACGCCGTGATCCTCCCCGAATCCGAGCGAAAAAACCTGGAAGCCGCCGGAATCCGTCATAAGAGGCTTTTGCCAGTTCATAAAATGATGCAGTCCTCCGGCTTTTCCTATGGTCTTTTCTCCAGGGCGCAGATGCAGATGGTAGGTATTTGCGATGAGGATTTCTGTTTTTGCGTCATACACCCGATCGATCGTGAGCGCTTTTATGGCGCCTTGCGTCGCGACCGGAACGAGCGCCGGTGTTTCCACGATGCCGTGAGGCGTTTCAAGAATTCCCGCGCGCGCGCGGGAGCGCGCCGATTCTTTGAGTATGGTGAAGCGGATCATGGCGGGTTATATGCTCACGCCCAATATATTTTTTGCGACGATTCCCATAGTATAGGTAATGGAGACGGCAAGCGTGAGAATTACGGTGTTTACGAGTATTCGTTTTCGAATATTCATGCCGGTGACGAACGATATTGCGGTTGCGATAACGATTGCGATGAGTCCGCTCGCGAGAAAGGAAATAAGGATGCCCCGCGCTCCGAAAAAAATAGGCAGAATCGGCACCATCGCTCCGAAAAAATAAGAAATGCCGACGATGAGAGATGATGCCACGGGGCGGGTTCCTTCAGGTTCGTCTTTGCCGGTTCTCGCGCGGTCGTCGAGGAACGCGCGCTTCCGGTCGTGAACTTCTTTGATCTCGTTTTCCGAGCTTTCCGCGGCAAATACGCCTGCGGCCATGGAGAATGACCCTGCGATTGCAACGGTGAGTGCTGCGATGACGACGGATGACGTATGGTCAAACGCGGCAAAAAGGCCGCTCACTACGCCGAGAATTTCTACGAGGCCGTCGTTTAATCCCAAAAAAAGATTTCTGATATTTCCACCGCGAAGCCCGCGCGAGGCCGTTCCCGTAATGACAATTTCTTCGTCGTGGAGCTCTTCGATAAGGATTTTTTTTATCGAACTTCCCATTTCTGAATCACGGTAGCGGTCCCATACGGCAAAATATTCTCGGATTGCGTGAATTTCGGTTGATTCAAGAATGAGGAGAATTGCGCGATCCCCGAATATGCGTGCGACCGCGACCGCAAGCGATATGCGGAACTTTGTGAATATGCCGAGCGGGGGCGCCGGCTCATGGAAAAAATCTTCCCAAAAACGGAGGTGCCGCTTTTCAATTTCTACGAGCGATACGAGGATGTTTTTTGCGTCAACACCCACAACCGGTAAAAGCCGCTCGTA
>MHQD01000012.1 GCA_001822215.1 Candidatus Sungbacteria bacterium RIFCSPHIGHO2_01_FULL_50_25 | reverse complement strand
GGTAATCGCAAGATACGAGGTTGAAGCAAATGTGGTGGATGCGTAGGTTGCGACAAGGTAGGTCGTGGTTGCTTGGGTTGCGGTCGCGAATCTGGTGAAGAGGCGGTCGAATGTGGAGGATGCGGTGATGAGAAGTCCGACAGTAGTGGTAGGCGCAAGGGAGATGTGGCCGTCTGAGTTTGCGGCGTTAAGCTCAAATGTTTTTCCGAATGTGACACTTCCGTCTCCGGCTGTTGAAATACAAGCACTTCTATATGCAAAACATCCGTCTGCGAGATTAATGCCATTTGTGAATGAGGAAGTGCCTGCTCCTTGGATTGAAAGAACGCCGGAGATTTCGATATTCCCAGTCGTTGTTGTGGAGCGGCCGACGCCGAGGCCGCTTGATACCGTAAGCTGGGAGGTAGACGCATGCGACGCAACCGAAAGATAAGACGTCGTTGCTTCGGTTGACGTCGAACGCACTGAAACAAGATTGGTAATCGTCGAAGTCGGCGCATTTACCACAAGCCCGCCCGCAGTATTATCCCATGTAAGCGTTGACGATCCCGCGATTGATGATGCGCCGTCCCAAAACGTAATTTGTCCGGCAGACCCCGAACCCGTGATCCCACTCCCGAGAGAAATACATCCGCCGTTCACCGAAAAACACCCTCCAGAAATATTAATACCGTTAGAGAAACTGGATGTTCCGGCGCCTTGAATGTTAATAATCCCCGATGTCTCTATATTTCCTGCGGTCCCGGTTGCGCGGCCGACCCCGAGTCCGCCAGTCAAATAGATATCGCCTTGAATTGCCGTTGTCGTTGCGGGCGAAGATGTCCCAACCCCGAAACGCGTCCCATCAAATACGAGCGCCTCTGTCCCGCGAACGCGCGTTGCTCCTGTATAGACCGCGATGGTCCAGGGAGGACTCGATAAAACATCCCCGGATCCTCCGGCAGAACCAACGGCATCAGTACCGCACGTGATCCTCCCCGATCCGTCTGTTTCAAGAACCCCAGACCCCTCACAGCTTGTGATAGGAATAATCGGACTTGTTCCGAAGCGCGCATCGCTCGAGACGCCGAACGTGCCTGCAACAGAAAGTGATTCGCCGGGACTCACCGTTCCCACGCCGACTCTGCCGCCGTTGATCGCAAAATATGCGGACGAATTGCCATAGATCTGTCCGCCGAACGTCGACGTCGACTGGGAAAGAAACGGACCTACAGCCGTCGTTGACCCGCCGAAAAGCGCATCGCCTCCTACCGAAAGAAAAAACCGGGGGCTTGCGGTTGCGATGCCGACACGGCCGAAACTGTCTACTACAAAATAGGGCGTGCCTGATGCGCTCAAAATTTCAAAAAGGTTCGCGGTTCCGATAGATGATCCGATGAGCTGAAAAATCGGCGTGTTGGACGCGTTTGACGTACTCGAATCGTCTACCACAAATCGCGCGTTCGCGCTCGACGTCCCGACGCCGACGAATCCCCCGCCGTCTCCGCGCACGGAAAAAATCGGCCGATCAGCTGTTGACGTGGCTATTGAAAAAGAAGTATTTTGCTCTTCTGGAATTATCGCTCTCCCGCCCTGCAAAAGATTTATCGTTGCGGGGCCGTTGAGAGTCAGACGCGACGACTCATTTGTTCCTACCAAAAGCTCTCCGCCGACTTCAAGGGAAAGAGCGGGGTCTCGCGTCACAATCGTATTCCCGCGAATCGCCCAAAAGAGCTGCGATATCACGGGCCGCTGGCCGCCAGTCACCAAAATGCCGTCCCCGGGCAAAACTTCATATACGATGTTTGATGCGGTAATCGTCCCTTCTCCCAAATCGATTTCGACTCCGCGCATAAGCGCATCCATCGTGACCTCCTCATTAAAACGCGCTTCGCCCTTGAACGTGCTCTCGGCATTCACATCAACGAGCGTGTCTGCTCCTGCAAAGAGGAGTGCCGCCGCACGATTTTTTTCCCGAATCGCTTGGCCGTCTATTGTTGCTTCCTCTTGGGAGCGTTCAGTTGCAAAACGCCGGAAAAAGTTTGATATGGAATCGAAAATTCCCGCAACCGCCGCCGCAAATGACCCGCGCTCAATCCGAGCACGCAAAGACAGCGAAGATTCTGCGGCAAACGCATCTCCCGGCACAAACGCCCAAAGGAGAGATACTGCAATCGCAAAGGCGCACGCGAAGAAAAGCGCCGCACGGGAAAAACGAACAATGGCGGCGTATCTTCCTCCTTCTTTCGTTTTAGAAATGATTTGTGTGTCGACCCGTTTCATGCGGCGTTTTAATGGAGAATACCGAGATATATCTCGACGTTATTTTTTTTTACCGCCATAATGCCTGTTTCAATCGGAAGCTCCTCGACCACTTTTCCGCGGAGGCGAAGCGAAATTGATTTTCGTATGATCGAGATAAAATTTGCGTGGAGCGGGAGCACGTCAAATGGCCCGCGGTCGTTAAAGGATGAACACGAATCGATTTTCCCCTCGTATAAAACTCCTCCCCGATCCCGAATGAGGACGTCCAGCTTTTCCTGTGAAATTTGTTTCTTTCCGTTCTCCATGGATAAGACTATTTTTTGATTTCCTTTACACTGCCGATATAGCGAAATTTGTCATCGGGGATCGCGTCATACTTCCCGTCCAGTATCGAGCGCACGTCTTCGAGCATCGTTTTTATAGGCACAAACTGTCCGGGGATATTCGCTTGCTCTTCAACGACGTAGAGATTCTGGGTCAAAAAATTGCGTATTTTTTTCGAACGCTGATAGAGCACGCGGTCCTCCGGAGTAAGCTCTGATTCTCCAACCAACGATACGACGCGCTCCAGGGACTGCGCTTTTTTAAAAATCACCCCGACCTCGCGCGCAAGCTCATAGTGAAATTCTCCCGCGATTGTAGGCGAGAGCGCCGAAGAATAAGACGCGAGCGGGTCAACCGCGGGTAAAAGATTCTGCTGATAGACGTCGCGGGAAAACACAACGACGGAATCAAGATGCCCGAACACCGCCTGCACCGCCTGATCAAGTATGTCGTCATTCGGAATGTATACCGCCTCGATCGTTGTGACCGCGCTCGTTTCAGTCGAGATGAGCCTGCCGTGAAGCGAAGAAATTTCTGATGAAAGCGTCGGCTGGTATCCGTCTTCTGAAGGAATCGTCCGCATGATCATCGAAAGCTCATTCCCCGCCTGCGCGAAACGGAATACGTTATCGATGAAAAAAAGGACATTCGTCTTTACGACATCGCGGAAGTATTCGGCAACCGAAACCGCGGTCTGGGCGGTGATGCGCCTGACCGCTGGAGAAGCGCCCATCGGCCCAAGTACCACGCATACGGACGGAAGCGCTTTTCGCTCTTGAAGTGTTGCGATAAGCTCCTGGCCTTCGCGCACGCGCTCGCCAACCCCGGCAAAAACAGAAACTGTACCGGCCTGCTCGCGCATTAAGATGATGTTATGCAAGAGCTCGGTGAGCATGACTGTTTTCCCGACACCGGCGCCTCCCAAGAGCCCAATCTTTCCGCCGCGAAGGAGCGGACAAAAAAGATCAACCACCTTGATGCCTGTCTCCAAAATTTCCTGCTTCATGGATACATCGCGATAATTCGGGGACTCCCTGTATATGGGGAAAACCGCATCGCCCTCGATCGCGCCCTTGCCGTCAAGCGGCGCGCCCGCAAAATCAATGACGCGGCCCAAAAGCCCTTTGTGCGCGGGAATAGAAATCGGCACACCGGTATTCGATACAATCGCTCCGCGCTTGAGCGCGCGCGAAAAAGATAACACGAGGCAAAAATAGGTATTCGGGCGCGATGACGAATGCACCTCCATTTTTACCGCCGGGTCATCTTCCAAAATAAGAACGTCATGAACCGCGGGAGACGCGTGCAAAAATTCGACCTCGGCGACTTGCCCTTCGATCGAAAGCACTGTTCCTTTTTCCAGCTGTAAATCCATGATTCAGGATGATGAAGGTGTCCAAAGCCCGATGCCAGAAAGCGCATCAAGCTGTTTTCGATTAAATGCGCGGTGTTCGAGCTGTCCGCGCCTGAATGTCATCCGCTTCAAAACACCGCCGACGTTCACCGACGCACGATCCAAAAGAATCATCCGGGACGCGAGTTTCGCAAGACGCGATTCATGGAACACCTGTTCGAGAAGCGAACCAAAAATCTCGGTTTCGAAAAAGATAACAATGGTCTCAAGCGACGGCTCGAAAATATACTTTATCCCCTCCGCACCGTCCGAACGCCCGATCGCTTCGAGCTCATCGCCGGAAACGGATGACGCCGCGGCCTCCTGCGAAACGAGACTCTTGAACCGTCCGTGAAAAACGATAACCTTTTCGTACTGGGAAAGATGTTTCGAAATCGTCTTAAGATTTTCCTGCGCAATAGCGGTATCCGGAAAATCAAAATAGATATATTTTTTTCCCAGTAATTCTCTTTCCAGAAGCGCTCTTCCGACCTTGCCAATAACGACGATGTCTGCGCCTCCATGCGCCGCTTCCCGAATAAAGAGCGAAAATGTTTTCGCTATGATATCGCCGTAGAGCGCTGTGTTTGCGGAAAGGAACACGAGTGCGGTCTTTTTGCTTTTCCGCATCAAAATACTTTCTTTCCTTACTTGCTCGCCGCGGCGGCCAACGAGCATCCGAAGATCCGCTTCATACGCGCGCTTCACCTCCTGGTAGACATCATTGAGCCCCAAATGGAACGCACGATTTTCAAGAACCGTATTGCGGATACGGCGCATCGCAGATGCCGCAATAAATTCATAGGTTGATACAAGTTCTCCCAAGCCCCTCAATTCACTGATTTCTTTTGTAAGAGATTTTGTCGTAATCATAAATTTATTTGACGCCGAGATACTTCGGCGCAAAGTTGCGGACTAACACGCTTAGCGCTTTTATTGATTCCGAGCTCTCGACTATCGTGTCGATCTGGCGCTTCACATCCGGCTTTTCGCCGTACTGCATAATCAAATTTCTGATGCTCTGGCGGATGTCTTGACGCGATTTTCCCTGAAACAGATCGTTCCACACAACGCCGAAAAGAAATATCTGCATGGATGCGGGAATCGAGTTGTATTCCGTCTGATCAAGGACATGAAAAATTTCCACTTCTTTTTCAAGCGTCCGCTTGATATGCTCGCCTAACTCAGCGCCGAAGCTCACAAATCCGTGAAGCCGCTCTGCGTTTTTAAGAAACGAAACAAGCTCGCGCGCAATTTCGTGCTCCAATGGCGATTGGGTTTGCCGCCCGACGCGCGTCACCGATAAAAAAGGATCGATCGCGGGACGCCGCCCCTCTGAAAAAAGCACGTGATCAAAAAAGAGATGGCCGTCCGTCATCGACATCAAATTTGTCTGAATGTAGCCCGTGATATCCCCCTGCGGAGCCTCGATAACCGGAATGCAGGTAATCGCGCGCTCACCTTTTGCAGTCGCAAAATTCCCCGCGCGTTCGAGCAGACGCGCGTGCGTGAAAAACATGTCTCCCGGATATGAATTTCTCCCCGGAAAGCGTTTTCCGAGAAGCGAAAGCTCGCGGTGCATCTTCGCGTGCGTTGAGAGATCATCAAGCACGATGAGAACGTCGTATCCCATATCCCGGAAATACTCCGCAACCGTCATCGCGGCATACGGCGTAAGATAGATAAGACTCGCCGGGTCATCCGCGTGCGACGCGACAATGACTGCGCGATCCGTAATCCCTCGCTCGCGAAACGCCTCTTCAACTTTTTTCGTATCGATTTTCCCTTTTCCGATAAGCGCGTATACGCCGATCCCCCCCTCTTCGATCTGGGTAGAAATCGCTGAAAGCAAAAAATGGGATTTCCCTGTTTTTTGATCGCCCAAGACAAGCTCCCTTTGCCCTTTTCCAATGGGGATCATCCGGTCTACAAGTGTTACGCCTGTGCGCGCGGGGCGCGCGATCCGAAGTCGAGTCTCGATGCCGGATGGAGTAGTATCCAGAGGCCGCGTTTCCTTCATGGGCGGCAACGGCCGCGCCGGATCAATCGAGCGGCCCAATGGATCGATCGTGGCGCCCAAAAGCTCATCGCCGAGAGGAAATTCAAGAAATGTATCGGTTCGCGCGACGCGCGAACCGACCCGCACTGCTGATTTCGAGAAACTTAAAAGCTCGACGTACGATTCGTGAAGCGAAATAACGCGTCCCGCTTCACCGGTGTCAAAAATGACAACTTCATCAAGACGCGCTCCCGGAAGGCCTTGGGCATACACAAGGGACGAAATGACTTTTTCGACAAATCCGATTTCGCCCGTTGAAGAAAGAAAATAATCAACTCCGCCTTTCATTGCAGTTCCCGCAGGACAATATCCCGCTTTTTTTCAAACACGCTTTTAATCATTTCACTCAAGGTGTATTCCTTGTAGCGGCCTTTATACACGAGACGGGCGCCACCCACGATCGCTGAGTCGCGCGCAATATCCAAAACAAAATCGTTCGGCAGATTTGCATGTGCCCACGAAGCAATTCGATCGACGAAAGAGGCGTTCGGCTCAAGCGCGACCTCGATCCGCAAAACGCGCATCGAGAGGATTGCACGATCAAGTTTTTCAATATCCGCGGTGATAAGCCCGGGATTCCGAAGATACGACTGTTTATCAAACCATTCACGGAGCATATCTCCTATGCGCGCACGAAACTTCTCATTGAGCACTGAATGGAATGTTTCTGGGAACGACTTATAGAGACTTTTCGAAAGCTCCTGAATACCAGCGCGAACTTCTTCGCGCTCGCTGGTCGTACGAATAAGAGAAAAAATATTTTGTATGATTTCATCCATATTGATCAGATATCAAAAAAACCCTGCCGTTTCGCGTCTTCGAGCGCGCGGATGACGAGCGCTTGATGCTCTTCTAGATCGATGGCATGCCCCAGCACTTCTTTCGATACGAAAAAGAGGATCCGGTAGATCGATTTTTCGACCCTGAGAAGCGCCGCTGTTTTTTTCTTCTCAACTTCCACCTGCATCGTGCGCCGCCACTCTTCAAGCCCTTGATCAGTGAGTCGTTCATAGCGCGCCATCTCGCCTCTTACAAAATCCTCGAATTGGGTAATCCCGCGGCGCGCTTCGTCAGAAACCTTTTTTGACACTTCATCCATCACGCGCATATAGGTGCCCCGAGCTTCCTGACTCAAATTTTCATACTCAACCGACAAGCGCTCCGCCGCCGATGAAAGACGCGCGATTTCCGCGTCAAGAAATTCCTTCACGAGTGTTTCAAAACGTTCCGAAATCCGTTCATGGAGCGCCTCGGAATCATTGAATATATCGCTCGCGCGCTTCTCTGCGCCGCGAATGATCCGATCGGCTTCGGCGCGCGCCGCGCGTTCATCCCCGGAATTCTGCCCGCGTCCGCCAGAAAAACCCCGCCATAATAAAAGAGCACTTACGAAAAGTGCTAGGACTCCGGGAATTGAGAGGAAAAAAAATTCCATCCTAAAGAATGATAATGCCGTAGGCAATAATAATTCCGATTGCGATAATGCCGAGCGTGAGGAAGAGGTTCAAGAATACACCGAACTCTATGAGCCGCCCCGCAAGCGGATTCCTTCCAAGCGCTTCGACGCCGGTTCTCGCAACCTTTCCAAAATAGACAAATCCGACAATCACGGAACCCGCCGCGATAAGAAACGCGAGAAGATATCGAAGGACATCGAACGGCTTTGACGTAAACTCAGTAAACGGCGTATGCGTCCGCACATTTACCGATACAGGAATCATTCCGATTTCCTCTTTATCACTCGTTTCAAAATCAGAAAGCGCAACACCGAGTACTTGTCCGAATCCTTCTGCTCTCGCGCCGATTCCTGGAATTGCGGAAGAGGTAATAAGATCGCCGGATTGTATCGGGCCGTTTATCGTCGAAACCCGGACCTGCGTGTGGCCTGAAGATACAACCGGAACTCCGTCGCGCGATCCCGCGCCAACAGTAATCGCGGGATTTTTACTCACGACGCCGAGCATATTCGCGTCGTGGCGAACGCTTGCCAAACGGTACGCGCCGTCGCGAAAACTCACAATATCCCCATCGACCGCATCGGCGTTTTCAACCTTCACAGAAAAACCAATACCGCCCTTTGGAGACAGCACGGTCTCATCACTTGCCTGCAAAATCGTTCCGCGCGACGAGGAAGTGAAAGAGGGGAAGGACTCGGCAAGCGCGGCAACGCGACCAAGCACTCCGCGGGAACCTGTGTATGAGTCAGAACCCGAAAATCCGTCATACATGACTCGCACTCCATACATGCCGGCCGTAAATGAAAAAAATACAATGAGTGCCGCAATAGAAACGAGCCGGATATATGGGATAAACACATGCGGCATCGAGAAAAGGGATGCGAGCGATGTACGCGAAACGCGAAACGCCGAAACCGTCGAATGCGAAAATT
>MHQD01000011.1 GCA_001822215.1 Candidatus Sungbacteria bacterium RIFCSPHIGHO2_01_FULL_50_25 | reverse complement strand
TCCTTCTGCGAGCTTGTTTACGAGAAATTCTTCATAGGTTTCTTTATCTATTTCGCGGTAGGTGATCGCAACATGGCGGTTATCCTCCATATACGCGTTTACGATATCGAGCCATTGGTCTTTTGTGTCTCCCGCGCCCCAAAATTCAAGCTTTACCGCCGGAGGCGCAGGGGCGCGCCTTCCCGGAATCACGCCGATAAAAATAAGAAAAAAGATGATGACGAGCCCCCCGAATACGAAGAATGCTATTTTCAGACTGGTATTCATGTTTCGATTATTCTTGGAATTTATTTTGCGAACAAAAGCCCGTAGTGGTCGGATCCTGCGTCGAATTGCCCCTCAAGATGGAATCCGACGAGCTGGGCAAGCTCCGTCACTTTCCGCTTTGGAATGCGGATTTCCCGCGGCGGACCCAATTTTGCGTCTTCATTCCATTCGATGATTGCCGCGCGGCCGCCGGGACGGAGAATTCGAAACGCTTCTTTAAAGATAACGTCTTTTGACTCCGCTTGAAAGGCGATATTCGCGACAATGACGAAATCTATGAACGAATCTTTGAGTTTTGATCCGCCCGGGTGTTCGAGATCAGCCCAGATTGTCTCTATATTCAAAAGATGTACAAGTTTTGCCCGAGAACGGATGACGTCAAGGGTGGCCCTTTGTACGTCGAGCGCGTAGATTTTTCCTTCTGCACCGACAGCGCGCGCGGCTGGGAGCGTGAAGTAGCCGTGCCCCGCGCCAAAATCAGCAACGTGGTCGCCGCGCTTCAATCTCCATTGGTCAATGACCGACTCCGGGCGGATGAACCCTGCGTGTGTCGATGGGCGCGCCTCCTCTCGTGTGAGCATTGAAAATACTATTAAAGCGTTGTTATCGATGCGATTCTATCTCCTGCTTCGAGCCGCATAATGCGGACCCCTTGCGTTGCGCGCCCCAATGTCGGGACGGATTTGATTTCCGTGCGGATGACTTGGCCTTTCCGCGAGATTGCGATAAGCTCTGTTTCTTCCGCTGAGATCATTCTCGCGTTCACCACGGTTCCTGTTTTTTGCGTTACCTTTGCGGTTTTTATCCCTGATCCTGCGCGGCGCTGGCGCTTATAAAATTTGACTGGCGTCTGCTTCCCGAGCCCCATTTCCATGATGACCAAGAGATTCGCCGCTTCCCCTTCTTTTCCGCGGATGACGTCCATACCGACGACCTCGTCGCTCTTTTTGAGTTTCATGCCGGTTACTCCCGCGGCTTGGCGCCCCATTGCTCGTATGTCTTTCTCGGAGAACCTGATCGACTGCCCGTTTTTTGTCGCGAGAATGATATCGTCAGCTCCTTCGGTGTGGCGCGCCCACCCGAGCGTATCTTGTCCTTTCAGCGTTACCGCGATAAGACCGCTTCTTCGAACATTTTCAAATGCGTTCGCCTCCACTTTCTTTATTATACCACCCCTCGTGAGCATCACGATATATCCACCCGACTTTCTTCCTTTCGGTATTGCGAGTACGGATGTAATGCGTTCCTGCTGGGTGAGGGATAAGAAGTTGAATATCGGCTTTCCTTTCGAAGTCCTTGTCGCTTCAGGGATTTCATACGCCTTTACCTGGTATACTTTTCCGGAATCCGTGAAGAATAAAAGATCCGCATGCGTATTTGATATGAGGAGATGCTCAACAACGTCTTCTTCTTTTGTTTCGATTCCGATAAGGCCTTTTCCGCCGCGCTTTTGCATGCGGTATTCTCCGGGTTTTATCCGCTTGATATAGCCGCCGCGCGTTACGACAACGGCGACTTCCTCTTCTGCGACCAAATCTTCTTCGGAGAATTCTTTCGGAGAAGATTTGACGACTTTTGTTTTCCGATCGTCGCCGAATTTTTGCTTGATCTCGAGAAGTTCTGTTTTGATGAGGCCGAAGATTTTTTTCGGGTCTTTCAGAAGCGCGTCAAGGGATTTTGCAAGCGCGATTTTTTCCTTGTGTTCATCATCGATTTTTTGTCGTTCGAGCCCCGCGAGGGTAGAGAGGCGCATCTCGAGGATCGCGGCCGCCTGCTTGTCCGAGAGCCTGAATTTCTTCATCAAATTCATATGCGCATCGTCTCTGTCTTCTGATCGCTTGATGGTTTGGATTACCGCGTCGATATGATCAAGGGCGCTCTTCAGGCCTTCCAAAATATGGATGCGCTCGCGAGTCCGCGCGAGATCGAATTCGGTCCGGCGCCTTACGACGATTTCGCGATGCTTCACGAACTCCTCAAGAACCCCTTTGATGGAAAGGACCTGGGGCTGAATGCCGTCTACAAGCGCGAGCATGTTCAGGTTGAAATTCCGTTCAAGTTCGGTATGCCGATAGAGGTTATTGAGGACTTTTTGGGGCTGAGCGTCGGATTTCAAATCAATTGCGATGCGAAGCCCGTCTTTGTCTGATTCGTCGCGAATGTCGCGGATTCCGTCAAGCCGTTTTTCCTGGACAAGGTCTGCCATGGTCGTGATAAGCTCTGACTTGTTTACTTGGTAGGGGATTTCGGTGATGACGATTTGGTATCCCTTTTTTCCTTCCGTGATTTCCGCCTTTCCGCGTGTTAACACCGCGCCTTTGCCCGTTGCATATGCTTGCCGGATGTCTTTTTCATTAAATATAATGCCGCCAGTCGGGAAATCCGGGCCTTTTACGAATTCCATTAGGTCGTCTGACGTTGCCTTGGGGTTTTCTATGATATGGATGAGCCCGTCAATGAGTTCTGTGAGGTTATGCGGCGGGATGTTTGTCGCCATACCAACCGCGATCCCCAGAGTTCCGTTTGCCAAAAGATTCGGAAACGCGGCGGGAAGGACGATTGGTTCTTTTCTCGTGCTGTCGTAGTTATCTCGAAAATCAACCGTGTCCTTATCGATATCGTTCAAGAGCTCTCCAGCTATTTTCGTCATGCGCGCCTCCGTGTAGCGCATGGCCGCCGCATTATCGCCGTCGATCGAACCGAAGTTCCCCTGGCCGTGAATCAGGGGATAGCGCATGGCAAAGTCCTGCGCCATGCGGACCATGGAGTCATACACCGCAACGTCGCCGTGCGGGTGGTATTTCGCAAGCGTATCTCCGACAACAGCCGCGGATTTGCGGAATTTCGCGGAGTGCCCGAGTCCGAGCTCATTCATGGAATACAAAATCCGCCGATGCACGGGCTTTAAGCCGTCCCGGACGTCGGGAAGGGCGCGGGCAACAATAACCGACATCGCGTAGTCGAGGTAGCTCTCGCGCATTTCATCTACGATTTCCCTGTTTTGGATTTTTCCTATGTCCATAAAATGAATGTATGCAATTTGTTATTTTGGTCGTCAGTTAGATGTTATTAGAACCTGTTATATTGGAATTCTCAACCAAGAACAAAATTTACAGTTATGAGAACAGCAGAAACGATGGCATGTGTAATGAAAAGATTCCATTGATGATTTCTAAAGCTGATAAAGAAAGTCACGGGAAGAAATATAAAATTTAATATCATTATGGGCAACAGAAAAAAAATAAACAAAACTACTCCAGATAGAGCATCCTTTAAAAGGGGAATTTGACCAAGAAAAACCAGCACATAAATAACTCCTGGTAGAAGAAGGAGAGTTGAACGACGACGAAAGATTTCCATGGCTAGATTATTATTTAGTATTAGTAGGGGCGGCTAACGGGAGTTGAACCCGTGATAAGAGCTCCACAAGCTCCTGTGTTACCGCTACACCATAGCCGCCGCGCATTTGTTAATAGTAGCAAAAATTGAACTGTTTTGCAACCATAATTTTTCACTTTTTTCTTCTGAAACCTTGAGATAATCGCAGTTTTATGGTATTGTTTCCATCATGGCACAAATAAAAGGAAAAAAAGAAAAGCGCGTGAAGCCGGAACTTCCGGGCGGGTTTCGGGATTATGCGCCTGCGGATGCGATCCAGCGCTCAAAAATGATCCAGACAATTCGAAAAACATTCGAGGATTTTGGATTTGATCCTTTGGAAACTCCTGCGGTTGAGCGGACCGAGGTTTTGACCGGCGGAGAGAAGGAATCAGGAAAGATTATATTTACTGTGCGGGGCTCGCGCGAATCCTTCGGCAAAGCTCAGGACAAGAAAGCCGATTCATCGCTTCGATTCGATTTGACCGTGCCTCTTGCGCGGTTTATATCGGCAAATCCCGAGATTCCGAAGCCCTTCAAGCGCTATCAAATCGGGTCTGTATGGCGTGGAGAATCGCCTCAAGCCGGCAGGTATCGCGAATTCATGCAAGCTGACGTTGATATTGTTGGCGCGTCTCGCGTTGAAGCGGATGCGGAAATTATTGCGGTATTTTACAATGTGCTGAAAAATCTTGGACTCTCCAATTTCCGGATTAAAATGAATTCGCGAAAGATTTTAAATGGGCTTCCTGCCTATGCGGGATTCCTGGAGAAAAAACTTTTTGGCGCGCTCCGCATTATCGATAAGAAGGATAAAAGCGGGGATTCGGGAGTGAAAAAAGAACTTGAAAAAGAATTTGGGGAAAAAATTTCAGAGAAAATTATTGAGTTTATAAAAAACCCTCAAGTCGCGGCAGATGGAAAGTCAGTAAAAGAGGGGCTTTCCGATCTTGAAACGATTTTTTCGACTGCGCGCGGTCTCGGAGTTGAAGAATCAAAAATGGAGATTGATTATTCAGTCGTCCGCGGACTCGGGTATTATACTGGGTTTGTATTTGAAGTTGTGTTTCCGGAGGTTTTGGAAATAGGAAGCATTCTTGCGGGCGGGCGCTACGACAATCTTGTTTTGCAGTTTACCGGTCAGCCAATTCCCGCTGTCGGCGCGTCTTTGGGAGTTGATCGTTTGTACGCCGCGCTCGAAAAACTTGGCGTTCTCAAAAAAAAGCGAACAACGGTCCGCGCGCTTCTCTTGAATTTGTCGCCGAAATTGAAAGATGAGTATATAGAACTTTTGCGCGATCTTCGCGCGGCGAATGTGAATGCCTCGTTTTATCTCGGCGATGATAGGGCGTTTCAGGCCCAGCTGTCATACGCGGTGAAAATGGAGATCGGATATGTTATTATGTACGGCGACGTCGAGAAAGCAAAAGGAGTGTTCGCGCTCAAAAATCTCGTTACGCGCGAGCAAAGAGAAGTGCGTAGGGACGAGCTCATAAAAATATTAAAGGGAAATTAATTCCTCCCCGTAGCTCAATGGATAGAGCAGCGCTCTTCTAAGGCGTTGATGAGGGTTCGATTCCTTCCGGGGGGATCCAATAACAAAACAGGCATTCTATGCCTGTTTTGTTATTGGTTTTTCAACAATATCTCGTTGAATTTCTTTTCGCGTTCGTCGAGAAGCGTGATGATCTCGTCGATATCGCGCTCGGAAAATTGCGATTGTGAAGAGAATGGCGGCGCCCCTGCGGCGCGGTTCAGTACGTCTTGGTAAAAAATAGCGGCGTCGTACCCGAGGAGAGTGAGCGCAATAAGAAAATAGAGAACGCATCCTCCCATGATATATTGCTCACGCGAAAATGCGGGGAGAAATCCTCCTTTTCCACCAGCCAGACGTTTTATATCAAAAAATTTCATATGGTTATTTTGTTTTTACTTCGAGCGCAAGCGCAAGACGCATGCGCTGTGATTCCGGATCTGCAGGGTCAATTTCTGATACCGCAGTGAGTGTATAAGAACGCACGGTAATTTCGTATGGCGCGTGTTCGAGAAGCGTGAGAAATTGGAACACATTCTGTTTTTTCCCTTCGGCCGTGACGCGGAATATAAAATATTGTGAATCCGGCTTGGGATTTTGTGCGTCGAGCGTGATGCTATTTTTTGTCGTGCGGCCGAGCGACTCGATCGCTTCGATAAAGCGAAGCGGGCGGTCTGCCTCGATAAAAAGCGCTCGTATGCGGCTGATATCCGGTTCGCGTTTTGTGAGGAGCTGCTGGAAGTCTCTGATTACGTTATTTTCAGATTCAATGGAAGCGATTTCGCTCTTGATCGTTTGTATCTCCGAGTTTATGCCATTCATCGTTTTATAGAGATACCATGTCCCGCCCGCAAGGGTGAGCAGGATCGCACCAAAAAATGCAATGGCAATGATTGATTTCTGTTTTTGCGCGTCTTTCATGGTATTATTTTGCTTTTTCCAATATTGCCGGTTTCAAATTTCCCTGCATGGTAAAGGAGATGTTCGATTCGCGGATGATATTTGAAAGGGGAGATGAGATGTTTTCCATATACTCGGATGCCTTGAACTTTTCTTCAAAATCAATGAGTGCTTTTCTGGTTGCGGCTCTGCCGGTTATTGAGATTGCGCCTGTTTCTGTTACTGTGATGGTCTCGACGGCGATGCCCGCAACTCCGTGTTCGACAATCGCATCGAGAATCCGAGACGTGTATTGCGGGCGCGATATATGGCTTCTGGTCTCTTTTACGGCGGCTGAAAGTTTTTTCATTTCTTGGAATCGTGTGTTTGTCTGGAATTTTTCTCGTGCCTCTTTTCCTGTTGAGAGTTCGCGCTTGAGTTCACGGCGTTCAAACAAAAGCGGCAAGAATGTCGGAAGAAGAAACACGGCGTTTGCGATGAGAAGAGAAGTTGTTGCGAATGCAGCGACGCGCATAAGCCGCGCCGTTTTCACGAGGGTGATTGTTTTTTTATCGTTTTCGGGGAGGAGGTTTGTGGTAAGCATACCCGGTAGTAGACTTCGGCCGCCGTCTCCGACGGCGAAGTATCTATGGTTATTATTTCAAATATATCACGATTATTCTTTCTCGCCTCGTAGTGACACAGTTGCTCATGAAAGTCGAAGTGCTTGCACTGAGCTATGCCGAAGTGTTACTACCGGGCATAGTTATTCAATGATTCGAAGCGCAAGACCGATAGTTGTCGCAAACGCAAGAAGCTCTGTTTTTGGCATCGGAGGGAAGGAGGCCGCAAAATCTTTCCTGATGTTTATAAAGGGGTCCGCATGCCTTACCGGCGTTTTGAGCGCGCTCGCGACAAAGGTGTCGATTCCAAAAAGGTTTGCGTCTCCGCCGACCAAAAGAATTTCATCGATTACTTGATGGACTCCATGGAGGTGCTCGGCGTGCTCCTCGTGGTATGCGATGACCCGTTTCAGTTCGTCGACAAGCACCGAAAGCGCCGGAGTAAGCGCGGTAAAGACGTCTCTATTCGCGCTGCGATTGAGCCCCATTTTCTCTTTTATTTCTTTTGCTTTTACGCGGTCAATCTCGAGCGCCCGCGAAATATTTTCTTCAAATGTGTTCCCGCCGAGCTGGATCGTTGCGGTAAATATGATAGCGCTTCCCGCAAACGTCATAAAGCTCGTTCGCGTTTTCCCTATGTCGATGATTATTTTTGCGTTTTGGGACGCATTGGTATCAATGACCGCGCGGGCAATCGCCTGCGATTCAAGCTCGAGCGCGGCAAGCGCAAGGCCCGACTGCTTCATAACCGATGTATAAGAAGAGACGATCGATTTCGGGAATGCGGTTATCACAACGTCGGTATGAGCCGGCGTTCCTTCGAGCGGTTTTACGACTTCATAATCGTAGGCAAGGTTGTCCGGGGGGAGCGGGATATGCGCTTCTATTTCCCATCGGATTGCGTTTGCGATTTCCTCGTCTTTCACCTTCGGAAGCTGGATGAGCCGCAAAAAGCTTTTTTCTTCGGGGAGCGAAGCAACGATAACCCCCGAACGAAGCATCCAGGCGTGCTCTTTTTTCCACGCCTTGAATATTTCGACGAGCGCGGACTCATTTTTTATTTCGCCTTCTTCGATGATGCCGTTCGGAATATCGGATTCGCCGAATGCATCGAATTTCGTATGTCCGTCAAACGTCAGTTTCAGGTATTTGAACGTCCGATCAGAAATATCAAGGCCGATCACGGGAAGCCGCAAGAGGTTTGCAATTTTATGGACAACGAAGTTTCTCATTTCTTCATTATATATGATATACGGTTTTCAGAAGAGAATGGGAGGGTGTGCGCGATGGGTGATTACGGGATACTATTCGACTTCCCGCCAGTAGGTGATGTCGTAGCCGGCTCCGGGGCCTTGCGAGAAATTAACCGATGAGAGCCCTGATTCATATGTGATAACCGCATTGTTGTCGAGCTCTATCCCGTATCCGGTCGCTTCTTTTGCCTGAGCGTTATTCGAAAATTTCATTTTTCCGTTTGCCGCGTAATAGATGACGCCAAGGGAGTTATTCGAAATATCAATCACCGTTTCCGTGGGCGCATTTTTTGCGCTTAAAAGGAGCATATAGCTTCCGGCCTGTCCCGATCCCTGGAATGCGCAGTTATTCGAGATGGTGACTTTTGAATCGGTGATGATGGCTCCGGAGAGCACGCCGTAGCCCGGGCTCAATTTCACCGTGCAGAGATTCGAGAGCTTGATTTCGCCGACCACGTGTATTGTCCCCGTGACGGTGAGCGTTGCGCCGTTATCGAGTTCGAGGTTCCCGTTGATTTTTATCGGGCCGAGCGACCCCGACGCGCCTCCGGTGAGTTTATAGTTTCCCGCGGCGTCGCACGTCGGGAGAGCGCATGTGCCTCCGTCTGCGGCGGCGTCGCGCCAGTCCTGGATAACGCCTTCGGATATCGGAAGTTCGAGCCGCGACGGATTTTCCACGATGCAGTAGGCATTCGGGCAGTCAGAGCCGTGGACTTTCGTGTTTACGAAAAGGTTTGCGCGCCCCGTGCCTGTTGATGCGTCGCCAATCACCATTCCGTCTATCTTATTTGTGGTTCCGCCGATCCAGACGCGGAATGCGTGATCCCCGCCTGTGTTTGTCCACGTTGGATTTCCCGTTGACCAGTTCGAAGTGTATTTTCCGGTGTTTGACGCGTAGGCGTCGGTCGTGTCTTTGCGCCAATTCCAGTAGTTGGAGCTCGAATCAGTAGACGCATCGAGCACGATCCAATATTTTGTTCCGTTTGTGAGCGTGGGGGGCGACGCAAAGCTTGCATCGATCCATGACGGGCTTCCTCCGACTTGTGACGGCGTTATCGTCGTATTTGCAATGCCGCTTGTATCCGGTTCGCCCGAATCATCTGCTACGATATGGAGGGTGATATTTGAAGATGGGTTTCCTGTTTTGCCGAGATAGACCGATATTTTTGAAAGTGCGCCGGTCGTGGTCGCGATGAATGATTGGGCGATATCCCGGTTTCCGTTTGATGTAGCAAATGCGTGGTTGGCGTCGTGCGTCGTCCATTGGACTTCCGGATTCACGGGAATGCCGCCTGCGACAATGGCGTCTCCCGTGATTGTGGCGCCGCTTGCCCCGATGATGTTTCCGTTTGAGAATACGTTTCCGTTTACCACGGCGTTATTCGACATTTCAAGCCCGCCGTCTGAAACCTGTATGCCATAGAAAAAGTTTACCTGTGCTGTGGTGATCGCGATATGCGTTTCAAGGTGGTGCTCGTTTGCCGCTCTGACTCCTTCCGAACGGATGGTCCGATTGTTCCCGCTGATTGTGAGAGTGATGGTCGTTGAGCCGCTTCCGACGTTGAGCGTTTCTGATGCAAGAAGCTGTTTTCCCGTTATCACGCGGTAGACCCCGTCTTCAATTCCGCTTTCCGCGATCGTGCGCGCCTCGAGGGATCGCGTATATGCGCGCGTTACCGTCACTTCTTTGAGGGAGAAAAAAGTGAATCCGCCGATCACCGTGAGGGAGACCGCGAGCGTAAGGATGAGCGTGGTGAGTGCGGCGTAGCCGTTCGCGTGAAGCGAACGGAAATTCCAAACACCAAAAACCAAATTCCAAACATGTTTAGAATTTGGATATTTGGATTTTAGGTTTGTCTGTGATTTGTGATTTGTGATTTGGAATTTCATATTAGTAGTTTCCTCGAAGCGCGGTTGTCGAGTTGAGGGTAATAGACGATTGGTATTTCGATTGCGTAAAGTCGACTTGGAGCGTGAGTTTGACCGCATCGCGCGAGAGCCCCTGGCTTATGCGCTCGAGCCGGAATTTTGATACGCGTACCGACGCCGCGGAGAGCGGAACCGCAGCCGCGCCCTCTTTTCTCATCCACATGCGTCCGTTGTCTATCCAAAAATCTACATACGCGGTCTGGTGCTCGGTCGGCACCCCTGTTCTTGTCATGAGGGAGAGCTGGCCAAGGTCTTTGTTGAATGCGCTTGTCGGGGTATAGATTTCCTGGGCCTCCGCGATTGTTTTTGTCAGCGTCTCAAGGAGCAGCCTGCCGTTTGAGAGCACCTCGCGCTCCGCGCGAGTAATCGTATAGGTGTTTACTACCTGGATGAGGAAATTTGAAATAATGACCGCAATAATGCCGAAGAGCGCCGCGTAGATGACGATTTCAAGAAGCGTTGTTCCCCGGATATAGCGAATGGTTTTTTTCAGTCGAGATTCACGCATGTTATTGGAGCGTATAGACGCGAAAACTGTAATCGTATTGATCAAGAAGCTGGCCTTGGTCTGACGGGTTTGAAAGGCGCCCGATGTAGCGGCGCGCGACTCCTCCGGAATACGGGCTTGACGCAGTTTGCTGATAGCCCCAATGGAGCGGGCCCGCGGATCCCGACCCTGCGCTG
This sequence comes from Candidatus Sungbacteria bacterium RIFCSPHIGHO2_01_FULL_50_25, assembly GCA_001822215.1. Taxonomy (GTDB): domain Bacteria; phylum Patescibacteriota; class Minisyncoccia; order Sungbacterales; family HO2-52-23; genus 2-01-FULL-50-25. The sequence continues at coordinate 5,721 of MHQD01000011.1, read as the reverse complement.
GTTGATGGCGGAATGCTGCCGAGGCGCAAGGTGTAGCTTTGATTCGGGACGAGTGCGACAAAATCGGGGAACCGAAACGACACCCATGAAAGTGTTGAGGTAGAGATGGCGGATCCGGTGATGATTGTTGAGGTGCCGAGGATATTCCCCGTAGGACTTTCACGGATTTCGAGATATATGTCGGAGAGATTTGTTCCCACCTTCTTTATATAGAGTTCCGCCTTGGTCACGGTTACGGCCGCGCCTCCGGTGGTAAAAGACTGCGACGGGTCGCCGTCGCCTGCGTTTTGGGACGGGAATGCGGCGAGATTTGCATCGGTTGTGCCATTTTCAAAGAAAAACGTCTTTGCTTCGGCGCGAGGCGTGATTGAAGAAAGAAAATTGGTAATGTATGCGGTAAGGGTTTTTTGTTTTCCGGATCCCCAGGAAACAATCGCGGTGACTTCTTTTGTGTCTGGGTCTGCTGTTCCGGATGCGGCGATCTGATCACGCACGTTTCTCAAAGCGGTTTTGAACGTAACGCTTCGCTGGTATTTTCCGCTGATCACAGTAGACGACCCTGCGGAAAGCTTCCACTTGCCGTTTTCCACTACCGGGTGGTAGAGCGCGCCGTCTGTGAGCGTCGCGATCTGCGTTGTCCATGATTCATCCCGTATTGACCGCACCGCCTCAAGCGATTCTTCGGCAAGGAGCATGGCTTCAAGGTTTTCTTTTTCTGTCCGTAGGAGTTTGATTGCGACGAGCTCTGTCTGGAGGAGCGCAAAAAGAGTGATTGAGATGATGCCGACCGCGACGACAATCTCAACCAATCCAAAGCCGTTCGCGTTTTTATGCGAACGGGAATTCAAAGCGCCAAGCATCAAATTCCAAACAATATTCAATGATCGAAATTCAAATGACCAAAAAACGTGTTTGGAATTTTGAATTTGGAATTTCATACGCGTTTATGGTTCCGTTATTACCCCCCCAAAATTGCCGACCGTGACTGTTCGACAATCCGCTTCGTAGGTCGCGATATACTTTGCGTCAATCTCGATTCTCATTTTTTTCGTGTTGTCGCGGCAGTCGCGGTCGATGTGGAAGACGGTATTCGTTGCGGAGAGGTAGGCCGTATGGATTCGCAGGATTTGCGTAGACGTTCCGACGGAGATCGTTCCCGACCAATCGAATTTCGTTTTTCCCGCGTCAAAGAAATTTTCCATTGTGATAGTCGTTGTCGCATCAGCGTAGGGAGGGTTTGAGAACACGAGCGCGGTCTCTATCGAATTTTGTATACTCCATCCGAGCGTGAACGCGCGGTGGCGCGCATCAACAATCCTCGTTCCGGTTTCAAAAGGCGCGGCGCCTGTCCGGTACGCTTTGCCGGAGGACTCGATCGTCACGGGGAACACCAGGCTCGGATTTGCGATGACGCGGATATCGAATGTGCCCGTCTGGCTAGTCGTCCCTTCTATGAGCTTGAATACGATTTCCGTAGCGCCGTCGGCGAGCGCGACATTTGCGATTTCAATAGTCGGCGGAAGGGGATAGGCTTCGGTTACGTTCGAGCCCGCGTACATGGCGCCGCGGAAAAGAATGACCTGCGTCTGCTCGATTCTTACGCCCCATTGCGAATTATCTTCCCGCGCGAGGGTTTTTGATTGCGCAACGCGGATCATGGAAAGGACGTTTTGCCCCGCGGTTGTGAGATCGCGGATTTGGCGCGCGCTCGAAAACGATACGGATGCCGCGGCGGTGATGATGATGAGGATTGAAATCGCGATAATGACTTCAAGAAGCGAAAACCCCCCTTCATGCATAGTGTTTCCCCCCGTTCGCGTCATAGCGTTCTTATTTTATATTTCCGAGACTTGAATAAATTGGCTGGAGCATCGAAATCGCAAAGAACCCGACCGCGATGCCGATCACGACCATAAGAATCGGCTCGATGATGGATGCGAGATTTTTCGTGGTGTTCGAAACTTCGTCTTCAAAAAAGATCGCGAGGCGCAAAAGCATTGAAGAGATTTTTCCGGTTTCTTCGCCGACTTCGATCATCTGGAGCACCATGGGCTGGAATACTGGGAACGCAGAAAGGATTTGGTGGATTTGCTTTCCCTTTTGGACTTCCACCGCTGCGGTTTCGGCGGCATTTCTGAAGTGAATGTTCCCGAGAACACCCGCAGTAATCTCAAGCGAGCGGACAATGGGAATGCCGGACGATATGAGGTAGGAAAGGATGCGGGAAAAACGCGCGGTGTTGAATTTATTTATCAAGGGCCCGAATATCGGAACTTTCAGTACAACGGTGTCAAAGATGCGCTTCCCGGGAGCGGTTTTCAGGCTGTACCAGAAGAGAACGCCCCAGGCAGCCGCACCGAGTATGATCCAGAGAATATAGTTCGAGATTATTTCGGAGATAAATATGATGACGCGCGTCGAGAGCGGGAGTTCGACCCCGAGGTCAAGAATAGTTTGCGTAAGCTGGGGGACGACATAGATCATCATAAGGGTTCCTACCATGATGAGGACCGAAAGGATGATTGCGGGATAGATCATTGCGCCTCGAACGCGCTTCCGGAGGTCGTAGTCCTTTTTTATCTGTTTTGCCAAAAGCCGGAGCACGAGCGTAAGTTTTCCCGTGGTCTCGCCGACTTCGATCATATTTACATAGAGCTCTCCGAAAATCTTTTCGTGCGCGTGCAGTGACTCAGCGAAAGGTTTCCCCCGCACGATATTGTCTTTCACGTCAGCGATGACGATTTTCAGGCGGCCGTTTGCCGTCTGCTTTTCCAAGGCATCGAGCGCTTTTGTAAGCGCAAGGCCCGCGCCGAGCATGACCGCGAGGTTTCTCGTAAAAAACATTTTATCGACGATGGATATCGGCTTTAATTTCGTTGCGATCTCGCCGATATTAAAATTCAATTTGCCGAACGTGGTATCTTTTGCGCCCTTCTCGCGCGCGTCAAGCAAAAAAAGCCCTTGCTGCTTGAGGAGCGACGCGAGTGTCGCCTTTGATTCTGCTTCTTGCTCGCCCTTTACCGCTTCGCCGTTTTGCTTCGCCGCTGAATAGATGAAGGTGGACATGGAGATAGTATAGCATAAAAAGTTGAGTTTCTTCTATGTTCTCTGCTATAATGCTTTTGATTTGTGTACATGGCGGAGGCGTGGTTGAACTGGCGAAACGATTACGAATCATTTCGAGGGCGCACATTGTTTTGGATATATGGCGGAGACGTGGCTGAGCGGTTGAAAGCGGCTCCGTGCTAAGGAGTTAAGGGCTTTAAAACCCTTCAGAGGTTCGAATCCTCTCGTCTCCGCCATATACCTATAAAAGCGCCCGAGGTTTGACTTCGACTGAGCTCAGCCGAAGTCTTGCCAAGCTACGGCAAAAACAAAACGGCTTTGTACTCATATTGTTTTGATTCCTATGATGTCATTTGAGAAGATAAAACCCCCGAAAGAAATCGAAGTGCCGTTTTCAGAATCGATACCCGCGAATAAGGAATTGGTGTTGACTCCGGAATATACGAGTACGATGGAGCGGCATAAAAGAAGGCGGTTGGAATTATTGAGAGATTTCATAACGTCCCGAACAGTTGATGTTACCCTGAACTTCGTGCCGGGAATTGACGTCCCGAAACTCGCGATCGAAGGTATGCTTGGGAAAACGCTAAGCGATGAAAAATTGACTTCGCGGAGACGTTTCGACTATATGTTGATTTCGGGCGGGATCGCACTCTCGTATGCACTAGCAGTATGCGTTACGCCCGACACGGCGCTCGCCGCGCGAGGCGCTGTCGGTGTTATTGCAAACGTTGAATTCGGTCCTGAAATGATGAAAGATATTGCTTCTAAAACCAAAGAAAAATTCCCCAAGGCATCCGCGTTTCTTGAAAAAACCGCTTCCTATTTTGCAGGCAAACGCGAACAGTTTATCCAAGACGCAGGCCGAATAGGCAAAGAGGCGGAAGGATATCTTGGAAAGTTGAATCGGAAATTGCAATGATATGATGAATGGCGCAAAAAACAACGGCATCGGAAAAATAATCGACGAGTTGCTTCTTCTTGGCGAAGACGCAGAGGAATTGAAATTCTGGAAAAATATTTTTGAGGATTTAGCGCCGGAAGAACAGGAAAAACTCCGCATGAATCTCGAGGAAGAGCTCAAAGAACTTCAAAAGTTGCGAAAATTATGAGGGTTTTTCTGTCTTTGGCGTTTCGTTGTTCGGCGGGTTTCTTGTGTTTGGTTTGACACAACACCTGTTTTTGATTTACTGTTTTTGCAAGTTCTCTTCATGGAGGAATATATATGGGGCGCGTGTTTTCATGGAGCGAAGTGTCAAGAAATGAGGTTCCTGGCGTCAGCAGTTTCATGGAAGTTTGCCGGGAGATTGAGCGTTCTTTCCGCGGAGACGACAGCATTTATGGAGCCGTTTTTTTCGGCTCTGCCCTCAACGTGAGGTTTACGGAGCGAAGCGACCTTGATTGCCTCGTGGTCTATGATGATGAGCGCTATGTTGCCGCGCGCGATACGCTTATACGGCTTCAGGAATTCGCGCTTTCGCGTTATATCCCGATCGAGTTTGTTGCGGTTGATGACGCTACGGCGCGGACTGGACTTCATACGATCGGTCCTTCGCTTCTCTGGCATCTGGAACGAGCAGTAGATATCAGCGGAGGGGCGATCAAAAAGGATCCTCTTATTTTCATCAATCATCCTGCGAGTTTGTGCGTTTCCGATGTCGGCGACGTGCTTGGGTATTTGCGAAGGAAGATATACCGTTTTGAAACCGGCATCCTAAATCTTCCCGTGATGCAGCCGGAGGAGATGCGCATCTTTCTTCAGAAGGTGCTTGAATCGGCGGTTCATATCGCTCGAAAAGTCACATGGCTTTCGACGCCAAGGTTTCCCTGCGACTCAAAGCATGAAGTCATCACGCATTATCCAGTGCTTGCCACACATCGGCTCCGGGATATTTTTCAAACCCTCTTGGATATGGATGTGCTCTATTCGGATGAGCTTTTGCGCCAACTTCGCGACCCCAATGAGCGGCGCTATCTCGCGGTTCTTGACGATATCAAGCGGCGAGCATTCTGGGCTCGAGAATTCGCAAGGGCAAACGCGTTTTTTGTGGCAAATAAGTTTGTAGCTCTATAATCATAGTCCGCATTCTCCCGAATGCGGTTTTTCTTTGCAAAAACGGGAAAATTTGCTATTATTTTCTCGAAGAAATATGGTGGGGTGGCAGAGTGGACGATTGCACCGGTTTTCCCTGCACTAAAAATTTGGAAGCGTGGCCGAGCGGTTTATGGCGTTGGTCTTGAAAACCAATTGGGGAGAAATCCTCTCGGAGGTTCGAATCCTCCCGCTTCCGCATTTTATCCAAATTTTAGTGCGGGGCAAGGAAAACCGGAGTACCGAATGGTGCCGAAGCCAACTGCTTGGCTTCGGAGGGAAATGTAGCGAAGCGCCCTCGCGGAGTGTAAAACATTTTTCTGGATTTTGATAAGAAAGCAAAATCGTGAGTTCCTCCGATTTCGTTTCCGCGTCGCGGAACTACGAAATCGAGAGTCCTCGATGCGAAATAAAATCAGTGATTTTAATCGCATCGGGAGAATCTCACCCCCTCCGAAATTATAAGAAAAAATAATACGAAGAAACGGGTTATCTTTGGACTTCTAATTTTTACTCTGTTAATTTTTGCTTTTAGTCTACTTATTACCTTGAATTATTATGAA
>MHQD01000010.1 GCA_001822215.1 Candidatus Sungbacteria bacterium RIFCSPHIGHO2_01_FULL_50_25 | reverse complement strand
CGCGTGTTGTATCGTGATCGGAAGGTTTTGCGACCGTTGCTTTGCGCGATTGCGAGCAGCACCGTGAGCGGGCACTGCATATTTTGCTGACGGGAATCGGGCATCATATGCCATTTCCAGAGCCGACATCGATGAAGTCGGTGGCGTTTTGACAGGGGTAAACCCGGAATTTCATACTTCGCCTGTAGTCTGTGCGAAATCAAATGGCGGCGCGGCAGAGGCGCGCCCATTCTTCTATTCCGAGCTCTTGGGGCCGCGCGGTTTTTTTCACGCCCGCTTTTTCAAAAATCTCCGGAGCTACGCGCTTTTTCAAAGAGGACGAAATCATTTTCCGCTTTTTTGAAAACGCCTCGCGCGCAAGAGAAAAAAATTCCTCCGGCGCCACGCCGTTTTTTTTGAAAAAACCATCGGATATTCCCGATATGCGGATAACCGCCGATTCCACATCGGGCTTCGGAGAAAAGCATTCCCGAGGGATGTTTTTTAATTTTTCCGCTTTCCCGAACGCAGTAACCGAGAGCGCCAGAAGATTCATATCGGGCGGGCGCGCCGTGATGCGCTCCGCGACCTCTTTTTGGACCGTAAAAACAATTGTTTCCGGTCTCGGCGCGGAATCGAGGAAATAGCGGAATAGGCGCGAGGTGAGGTAGTAAGGGATATTGGAAACAACCTTGAATTTCACATTTTTGAACCTTGTTTTCGGAAGCCGGAGAATGTCTCCTTCAATAATCTCCACGTTTTCTATCCCCTCTTTGGCAAGGGATTGCTGAAGCGCGCGCGCGAGCGCCTCGTCCTTTTCTATTGCGATAACGCTCTTTGCTGCTCTCGCAAGGGGCCGCGTCAGCGCGCCAGACCCGGGGCCGATTTCAAGAATCGCGTCGCTTGTCGCGACTTCTGCGGCGCGGATCATTGTGTCTGCGACCCACCTACAGCGCATGAAATTTTGGCCAAGAGATTTTTTCGGTTTCATTGTTTGTATATCAGCAGTTACTTACGATCGTCAGAATTTGTTGGCACGTATCGGCCCGCTAATCAATGGTTATTTCGTCCAAATCGCGTTCCGGCACGTGTAAAAGCTCTTCGGGAATTTCGGATAAAAACCGCGACGGGGGGTTTACTTCGATCCCGCCGAAGCGCATGCGGCGGAGCGCAAAAGAAAGATACACCCGCTTTTTTGCGCGAGTAAGCCCGACATAACAAAGGCGGCGTTCCTCTTCAAGGTCTTTCGGGGAAAACAAGGATTTTGAATGCGGGAATACGCCCTCCTCGAGCCCCACGATAAACACCGTTGAAAATTCAAGCCCCTTTGCCGCGTGAACCGTCATCAGGGTCACGCGTTCCCCCGCGCTTTCTCCCGGTTCGTTTTCCATGAGAAGGGCGGCGTCTTCAAGAAGTTTTTTTATTCCTTCTTCCGGAGAGAGATCGTTGTATCGCGCGGCAAGCGACACGAATTCTTCGACGTTTTCCCAGCGCTCATCCGCGTTTTGCGTTCCGTCATCCAAGTATTCCCGATAGCGAGTTTTTTTCACGAGGTATTTTATAAAATCAGACGGCTGCATTCTCACAAGAGTGCTTCGCAAGTCGGATATGAGGTCCTCAAACGCCGCGAGCGCGGCTTCTTTTTTCGTGTGGCGCATATCGCCCTTTGTATCCCGCGATAGATAGGAAAGGAAAGAAATTTTTCCGATTCCCCGAGGCGGCGTATTGATGATCCGCTTGAGCGATACTAGATCCTGCGGGTTTGTAAGAACTCGGAGATACGCAATGATGTCTTTGATTTCCTTCCGTTCATAGAAGCGGATGCCGCCGATAATGATATAGGGGAGATCGCGCTCGAGAAACGCCTCTTCAATGGCGCGGGATTGAGCATTCGTGCGGTAGAGCACGGCGACCTCCCGGAGTTTTGCGCCTTCTTTGTGGAGCGATCGAACGGAGTCCGCGACATATTCCGCCTCCCCGCGCTCGTCTTCCGCCGCGGTGAGCGTGAGGCGCTCGCCCTTCCCTTGTTTTGTCCAAAGTTTTTTTTCTTTTTTGAAAGTGTTTTTCGATATGACTTCCCGCGCGGCGTCAAGGATCGTCTGCGTCGAGCGGTAGTTTTCGTCAAGGACGACAATTTTTGCATCCGGCCAATCTTTTTCGAAGTTTAAAATATTCCGGAAGTCGGCGCCGCGAAATCCGTATATGGCTTGCGCGTCGTCCCCCACCACCGCAATATTTCGGTGTTTTTGTGCAAGCGCGCGCACAATTGTATACTGGGCGTGATTCGTGTCCTGATACTCGTCGACGTGGATATAGAGGAATCGTTCCTGGTATGCGGATAACACATTTTGGGTGCGTTCGAATAGAACCGCGACATTCATTAAAAGGTCGTCAAAATCCATGCCGTTCGATTCCTTGAGGCGTTCGGCGTAGGCGCGATAGACGCGGTGCACTGTTTTCGGAAACATGTCGCTCCCCGCCTCATCGGCGTAGCGCTCGGGAGAGATGAGTTCGTTCTTGAGGCCGGAGATGACATTTCGAATCATTCCCGGAGGGAATTGCTTTGTATTTATGCCCTCGCCTTTCATTCCCTCTTTTATGAGTCCGAGAGCGTCGTCATCGTCGAAAATTGAAAAATGCGGGGAGTAGCCGAGCGCGACCGCGTGCTGGCGGAGGACGCGGACGCAAAGCGCATGAAACGTACCGACAAAAAGCGCTCCGTAGGGAATGTGTTCTGCTCCGAGGAGCGACTTAATCCGCGCCCGCATCTCTTCCGCGGCTTTGTTTGTGAAGGTGAGCGCAATGATCCGCTCGGGCAACACCCCTTTTTGGATGAGGTGGGCGATCCGTGCGGTGAGAGTTCGCGTTTTCCCGGATCCGGGTCCGGCCAAAATCAAAACCGGGCCGTCTGTTGCTAATACCGCCTCAGTCTGTCGTTCATTCAGGCCGCCTAAAATAGAGTCTTTTGCGTGCATAGTACGGGGAGATTGTACCACGGCGGGTATTTTAGGAGAAGAAATACGCCTTCGCAGTGTGGATTTTTGTTCTTGACCCCTTTAGGCGGTACGCGTATGGTTATTGTGTGCCGGATATACCGCCGGTTTTATACTTGAAAAGTGGCTTATATAAACTATTTCTGAAGTATTTCGGTAAAGGTAAGCCATTTTTAGCCGATATTCGTATTGATACAAAACTAGACAAAAGCGCTTCTCGGAACTCCGTCATCAAGGAGGGCGGGCCCGTAGAAGATGGATATCGAAAAAGCGTTTTATATAAGCCTCTTTTAAATAAGGGAGGGGATTTTTTTCCTATTATTGCGCTTCTTTCTTCAATTCTTGCAATTGCCGCGTTTCCTGCGGAAGCGGGGTTTTTTTCAAGTATTTTCAGTTTTTTTTCAGGAGGGTTCGAGCTTCGGGAGATTTCTCAAAGCGAGTATCCTATTGAGGACCAAATACTCCTTCCTTTATTGGGGAGCATTATGCCTCAAGGGGGAATGGGAGGGGGGGATCTGCCAAATGAACTTTATATTCCGCTTTCCGTAACCCAGGACAGTGCGCTGGTTGCCATTCAAAACCCCGCAGGAACGCTCCCCTCGCTCGAACAGCACGGGAATATCGTGCTCTATACGGTTCAGAAAGGCGATACGCCGTCCGCGATCGCAAAAAAATTCGGCGTGAGCGTCAATACGCTTTTGTGGGCGAATGAAGTAAAGTCGGCAGGCGCGCTCAAGGTGGGCGACGAGCTCCTCATTCTCCCGATCTCCGGGGTTCAGTATACGGTAAAAAAGGGAGACACCATTGATTCCATTGCAAAAAAATTCAAAGGAGATCCGCTTGAGATAATCAGTTTCAACGGCCTTGCGATCAACGAATCAATTTCCGTCGGGCAGACGCTCATTATCCCGGACGGCGAACTTTCGGCTCCGGCTTCTCCCGCGAGTCCCGGATCGAGTTTTGTGCCGTCGCGATTTGCGGGGCTCCCCGTGTTTGACGGATATTACATTCGCCCCATTATCGGCGGGAGAAAATCACAGGGAATTCACGGATATAACGGCGTTGACCTTGCGCAAAAATGCGGCGAGCCGGTTCTTGCATCGGCATCCGGCGCCGTCATCCGCGCGCGTTCGGAAGGGTGGAATTACGGGTATGGCCAGCACATCATTCTATCGCACCCCAATCAAACCCAAACGCTCTACGCGCATCTTTCGCGCGTATTCGTGTCAGGAGGAGAATCTGTTACGCAAGGCGCGGTGATCGGATTTGTCGGCTCGACCGGAAAATCTACCGGATGCCACGTCCATTTCGAGGTTCGCGGCGCGAAAAACCCGTTCTAGTCCTGTTTCGGCCGATATTGGAGCGCCTCGGCAATATGATTTTCACTGATTTCGTCTGACCCCGCGAGGTCGGCGATGGTGCGCGAAAGTTTCAGAACCCGATGGTACGCCCGCGCCGAGAGTCCGTATTGTTCGTGTGCGAGGCGGAGCGTTTTTTTGAGATTGTCCGAAAGAACAATATGCTTTTTGATTTCCTGGAGGCCCATATCGGCGTTTGTTGAGGTTCCGTGCCCCGAAAACCGCTTTTGCTGGGCGAGCCGCGCGCGAATGACCTCGGTTCGAACCGCCTCCGACGGCTCGGCGTCGCCGCCGGCGAGCTTTTCAAATTCAACAGGAGACGTTTCGATATGGATGTCGATCCGATCAAGCATCGGCCCTGAAATTTTCTTTTTGTACTTTAGGACAGCGGCAGCCGAGCATACGCAGGCCTTATCGCGGCTTCCGTAGTTTCCGCAGGGGCACGGGTTCATCGCGGCAACAAGCATAAAACGCGCCGGGAATGTTTCCGTGCCCTGCGCGCGGGCAACGGTGATACGCCGCTCTTCCAAGGGTTCGCGCAGGGACTCGATGACACGCCGGTCAAATTCGGGAAATTCGTCAAGAAACAGCACCCCGTGGTGCGCAAGCGTTATTTCACCGGGCCGCGGGTGCGCCCCTCCGCCGATGATGGATATGTGCGAAGACGTGTGATGAGGGTTTCGAAACGGCGGGTGCGCGACGTACGGCGCGCCGTCGCGCAGAAGCCCGGCGACGCTGTGAATTTTTGTAACCTCGATTGATTCTTCAAACGAAAGGGGCGGGAGTATTGACGGGAGCGCGCGCGCTAAAATCGTTTTTCCGCCCCCCGGAGGCCCGGTCATCAGAATATTGTGCCCTCCGGCGGCCGCGATCACGAGAGCGCGTTTCGCCTTTTCTTGTCCTTTTATGTCGCGAAAATCAGATGTATATGAAAGCGGGATCGAGCGCTCTTCGTAGGGCGTGGGCGGGATTATGTGTCGCCCCTCGAGGTGGTCGATCAGTTCAAGGAGCGTACTTGCCTCAGTAGTGCGGAGCCCTTCGATGAGGGACGCCTCTCGACCGTTTCCTTTTGGCACCACGATTTCTTCGCATCCTATCGCGCGGGCAATTGATGCGATTGCAAGGACGCCGGAAATCGGGCGCAGGGTTCCGTCAAGTCCCAATTCTCCGAGGAAAAGTTTCCCCTTGGGGTCGAATGAAATCTGTTCGGACGCCAAAAGATACCCGAGCGCGATCGGGATGTCGAATGCGGGCCCCTCCTTTTTTACGTCTGCCGGCGCGAGGTTTACAATGACGCGCTGGCTTTTTTTGTGGGGCGGGAGCGCGCCGAGATTTCTGATTGCGGCCGAAATCCGTTCGCGCGCTTCCTGAATTTCTTTATCGGCGAGCCCGACGATAGAAAAAATATGAAGGCCGGGCGAGATGTCTATTTCAACAGAGATCGGCGTTGCGTGGATTCCGACGATTTGCCCCGAATAGAGCGTTACGGCCATGAATGAGGTCCCTCCTGTGTGAAATTAAACGGAGTGCGCCATATCGTGTTCCGCCGCAGGATTTGCGCGGAGGCGGTCTATCGCGATTGCTTTCCCGCACGTCTTGCAGGATCCATAGGTTCCATTTGAAATTCTCTCGAGCGCTTTCGTGACCGCAAGGAGGCGCGATTCGAGACTCTGCTCTTCTGCGAGGCGCATTTCGTACTCTTCTATTTCATCTGCTTCGACTTCCCGGTCTGACGATGACGAGGTTTCGACAATCTCAAATTTCGGGAAGCGCGCGTGCCAATCCCCCTTCATCTTCGGGTCAGGATCCGCGATTGAAGTGAGTTCTGCGGTCAGAAGCGAGCGCTCCTTTTCAAGGCTTATTTTAAATTCTTGTAAGAGATTTTGTTCTATCATACGTGTGGAAAAAGTCTATCATACCCCGCGCGGGGCCGCAAATAGGGCTTTCAGAGCGCGTCATAGAGCCGTTCGATGATGCGCTCCATCGATATTTTGCTCGTCGTGACCACAAGGTACTTCCCCGCAGGAAACACCATATACGCAATGCCGCGGGCCTGGTCAGACGCGGATGGAAGAAATTTATAGTGGGTATTCCGGTAGGAAAATTCTTCAAAGATGCCGGCTTTCGTGAGCGCGGCGTCAAGAAAAAGTGGTTCAAAATCCTTATAGAGCGTTTCCTCCCAGCGCGCCATGGCGAGAAGCACGCGCTCGCGGTCGTCGGTCTTTGTCGCAAATCCGAAATGGGGGCCGTCCGCCGCGAAGTATGCAAACGGCATGAGGGGCGGCTTGATCGGCGCGAGGAACAAAGACGTCGGCGTTATGCCAAAAAAGGAAAAGAGATCTCCGAGATCCGCGTAGCGCTCGCCGGTCGGCGTTTTGAGGATAATGAGAATGCGCTTGAATGATCCATCGCGCTCATCGCGGGAAAGGGCGCTCGCGAGGCGGGGTTCAAAGTTTCCTTTTGCTTCTTCTATGATTGTAAGAGTTTCTGTCGCCTCAACGCTGAAATATGGAGGCGGCGCTTCAAGCCGCGTGACAGGAGGGACCCCGCCAGTAAAAAGGAGAGAGTAGTATGAACGATACAGGAATGCGCCTCCGCCGAGCGCGAGAACAACCACAACCAGAAGAATGATAATCGGCGTTTTCTTTTTTTCCGCCGCATGCGGAGCCGGCCCCTTCTTTGCTGGCGGCGGCGGAATTTCTTTCGGAGGATGCAGTGCGAGATCAGCCGCCATCGTTCTTATTGCCGAGCGTGTTTCCTGATTCGCGCTTGTTTCGTTTTTTTCCTCGCGTTCCTCTTTTTGTATTCCCTCCATAAATAGATATGCGAGTTTAGCCGTGATCTGCGGGAGTTTGTCCCCGCGCAGTTCAGCGGTCGCGGCGACGAGTGTGATATTCGCCGTTTGCACGTCCCCCATTCGAGTGGCTTCGATCTTCCCGTCCGCGCGCCCGCTCTTCCTCGGTGTACCTATCCGGGACGTCTTTCAATGAGAGATTGATGCGGCCCTGTTCGTCGATATTTTTTATTTTTACCGGGACGATATCTCCTATATTCACTATATCAGTTACCTTTTCCACCCGCCACGGCGCAAGTTCCGAGATATGGATGAGGCCGTCTTGTTTCGGTCCGATCTCGACAAACGCCCCGAAATCAAGGAGGCGCGAAACGCGGCCCTCGACAAGCTCTCCCGGCTTAAATTCTTTGGTTACCTGCTTTACGAGCGCAATCGCTTTTTTCATCCCTTCTTCTGTTACGGAAGTGATGAATACCGATCCGTCGTCCTCAATGTCGATTTGGGCTCCTGTCTGCGCGATGATGTCATTGATTATTTTTCCGCCCGGCCCGATCAGCGCGCCGATCTTCTCGGGGTTAATCATAAGCGTAGTGACGCGCGGCGCCCACCGGCTCAGTTCTTCCCGCGGTTTTTGTATCGTCGATTCAATACAGTCGAGAATTTTCATCCGCGCGGCATGCGCGTCGCGAAGTGTTACGCGGATAATCTCCATGGTGAGTCCTTCGATTTTTACGTCAAGCTGCACCGCGGTAATGCCGTCGCGCGTCCCCGCAACCTTGAAATCCATATCGCCGTGGAAATCCTCGGCTCCTTGGAGGTCAGTGAGCACGCGGTATTCGCCTTTTTCATTTTGCACGAGTCCCATCGCCGCGCCCGCAACCGGTTTTTTTATGGGTACGCCGCCGTCCATCAATGCAAGCGTTGAAGCCGAAACCGCGGCCATTGATGTTGAGCCGTTCGAGGAGAGAATTTCCGAAACCAAGCGGATGGTGTAGGGGAATTCTTCTTTCGGCGGAATCACGGGAAGAAGGGCTTTGCCCGCAAGAGCGCCGTGCCCGATTTCCCGCCGCCCGGGACCGCGCATGGGCTTTGTTTCTCCCGTTGAATACGGCGGAAAATTATAGTGGTGCAAAAACCGCTTTTTTGTCCGGATTTCCATTCCCTCGATTATTTGTTCGTCCCCCGGCGCTCCAAGCGTGAGCGTGGTAAGGGCGTGCGTTTCCCCCCGCATAAAAAGCCCGGAGCCATGCACGCGCGGGAGTATGCTGACGCTTGCCCAAAGCCGCCGGATTTCGTCTGTCTTCCGTCCGTCGGGCCGTTCCCCTTTTCCAATGATCCGCCTGTGGATTATGTCGTCTATTTCTTCGTCAAACGCCATTTCTGCGGTTTCTCGAGTAAAGTGTTCCGGAAATGCTTCCATCGCGCGCTCGAACCATTCTTTTTTAACGGCGCTTATCATTTCCTGCATTGTTTTTTTATCGGACTGGTAGCTCGCGTCCTCGATCTTTGCGGAAAATTCTGATCTGACGAGATCATAGAGCTCTGGAGCGGGTTCCGAAAGTTTTATCGAGCGCTTCGGCTTCCCGTTTTCTTCAATCACTTTTTTCTGGAAGTCAATCAGGTCTTTCATGAATTCAAATCCCCATTCAATGGCGTTTGCATACACCTCTTCGGAGACCTCGGAAGCTCCCGCCTCCATCATATTGATTCGTTCCCGCGTGCCGGAAAGCGCGACCTCAAGATCAGAGGTTTCCCGCTCGGCGTAGGTCGGATTCAGGACAAATTCGCCGTTTGAGCGGCTGACGCGGACTCCTGCGATAGGTCCGTCCCACGGAATATCGGAAAGTCCGAGGGCTAATGACGCCCCCAAAACCGCCAAAATGTCGGGATCGTGCGATTCGTCTATCGAGAGCGCGGTAATAACGATTTGGATTTCGTTCCGTATCCGGTAGTCGAACCGGGGCCGTATTGTCCTGTCAATAAGCCGCATTACGAGTATCGCTTCTTCGGAAGGCCTGGTTTCCCGCTTCACGAACCGCGACCCGAGAATCTTCCCCGTCGCATAAAATTTCTCTTCATAGTCAACGGTAAGCGGCAAAAAGTCCCCTCCTTCACGGGAGTTCGGGTTCATGGTCGCTGTCGCGAGAACAATAGTGTCCCCGACGCGCACCAGTACAGAGCCGTTTGCCTGCTCGGCCCAGTTATTGAGCGTGACGGTAAATGTTTTTCCGCCAAGCGTATGAGTATATGTTTTTTCGTTCACCTTCTTGGTGTTCGGAGGGTCGTGGGGAAGAGCACCGATACCTTGATCATTCATTTCTGGAAACGATTGTTCGCGTCCAGGAATGAATGATGTATCGTTCGTTTCCGTGTCCTTGCCACACTGCCCCTCCAGAATAAAATAAATGAATAAAAATTATCGCATACGAATAAGATATTTTTTCGGTTCCGCCCCCAGGTCAGTAAAATCATCAACCGCCTCCTGCAGTTTCTGGGAAGTCGAACGCGCAAAAGAAAGAACTTCAACCTGGACACCCCGCGATTTCAGGTATTCGACGAGCGGGATAAAATCGCCGTCTCCTGTCACAAGCACGATCGCGTCATTTGATTCGGCAAGCCGCACCGCATCCACCGCCATTCCCACGTCCCAATCCGCTTTTTTCGTTCCGCCCGGGAAGATCTGGAGATCTTTGATGCGTGTTTCGATTCCCATTTTCACGAGCGCTTCGAGAAACGCCTTTTCCTCGCCGGACTCGGTTTTTATGACGTACCCGATCGCGCGCACAAGTTCGCGGCCCGCGATTGCCGTTTTCAAAACCTCTTTGAAGTTCACCCGCGCGCCAAAAATATTTTTGGCCGAGTGGTACATATTTTGCACGTCGATCAAAACCGCAACGCGCTGAGCTTTATGCCGAATGATTGCCATTTCAAAGTGCGCTCCTTAGCGCTTGATTCCGAGTTTTTTGATGAGCCGCGTATAGCGGCGCGAATCACCTTCTCTTAAGTAGTCAAGAAGTTTTTTCCTTTGTGCGACCATACCGAGAAGCCCCCTGCGGGAGTGGTTGTCATTCGGGTTTTCTTTTAAGTGGCCGGTGAGCCTGGAAATTTCCTCGGTCAAAACCGCGACCTGTACGTCGGTGGAACCCGTGTCTTTTTCATGGACCCGGTATTTTTCTATGACTTTCGCCTTTTCTTTTGTAGGCAGGGCCATGGGAGGAATATAGCATATTTCCTGCCCTTTTGCAATACCCCCGATTTTTATGAGTGATTTGGTTTGAGAGTTCCGAAAAGAAGCGAGACGTCAAATGCTTCGTTTTTTATAACCCATCGGTAAAGCGCCGGACTCAAAGTAAGGGACAACGCGATATTGCCGAGAAGATGCATTGCGGTAAACGGGATTTGGCCGTAAAACGCCTCTGAAAACGACTGGCCGAACATAAGGGGGCCTATGGTGAGACCGGTGAGCGCGTCATAAAGAATCGTTCCGATGATTCCGTAGGTGACAAATTGATACACTTTGCCCTCGCGGTTTCTGAAATAGAGCCATGAGCCGAGTCCGACCGCGCCGTATGCGATTGCGGTAATCCATGTCCATTGGCCGACTTTGCCGGTTGCCGCGTCGAAAAGCGCGATACTCAAAAATCCGAATACAAACGCGCCGATGGCGCCGTAACGCTTGGAAAACGGCATCATGGTCGCGAGCACTGGCTCGACATTCGGCGGCCGGAACGGGATAAGGCGGATTGCGAACACCATAACCCAGCCAATAATGAATTTGATAGATCCGTTCATATTTTTAACTGCGAAGTTACCGTAATCAGCGTAGTATCTGCGTGAGAATCAGCGAGGGATCAGCGGATGAAACCGCTGATTAGAACGCGGATAATAACGCTGATCGGACGCTGAAATTCGAACTTCATAATTTCGGTAAATAAAAATGCTTGCCCGTGTAAAGCAAGTTCGACAAAATGCCTGACGCGGGCTATATATGCGAATTCGATCATTCGCATTGCAGAGGGTCGGACTCCTCTTTGACTACTCAGGACTTGCCCTGAGCTTGCCGAAGGGTTACCGTTGCGCGACAGTGCCGGAGTTACACCGGACTTCACTCTGCATAAGTTGTGTTTCCCAATGGTATATGAAAATATGAGTGTGTGCAAGACGCAACACGCTTGATTTTTTGCTTGCGAAGGTGCACAGATGAAATAGTCCTTACAAAAGAGGCTTTTACGCATGCGGGCGAATGTTGCGAATTCCGGCGGTCCCGGTGTTGGCAAGTCCGTGCTTGCGGCCGTACTTTTTGCCGAGCTTAAGATCCTCGGCCTTGATTACGACCTTATTCCCGAAGAGCGGAGAAAGCTTATGTGTGAGATGGGCAATTATCGAAGCCCTTTTGAGCGAATCTATATGTGGCGCCAGCAAGAGCGGGAAGAACTGCGATCAAGTGCCGCAGACGGATTTATTACCGATACACCGCTCTTTCATTTGTACACCCAAGGGAAATGGTACGCGCGCGAGTCAAGAGACATCCTTGCGGTCAGAGAACTTCTCAGAATGTGTCTGGAACTTAAGGCAAACGGCCGCTATCAGATCATCACCATTCCGAAAAATCCCGAAGAGATACCGTATAAAACCGACAACGTGAGAACGTCTGGCGAAAGCGACGCGCGAATGAAACATGCGCTTATCAGAAGCTTCGTTGAGCACTTTTTCCCGGACAAGATTTTGTTTGTCCATGGGAGCGCAAAAGAGCGAGCGGCGCAGGTTATTTGTAGAATCCTTGAATTGCGAGGTGAAAAAGAATAAATCCGCATGGTTCGCCCTGCGGTTTTTGTTTTTAAAATGATGAGTTTTTTAATTCCCCCCACTAGGAATCGAACCTAGGTCTACGGATTAAGAGTCCGCAGCTCTACCATTAAGCTATAGGGGGTTGTTTTAATTTTACCGTTTGCTCGAGAGTCCGCCAGCTGGCGGATCTACCACTGAGCTACGGGCGGACAAATTTATAGAGGGGATGGAATGTATTCCATCCTGTTTCTTTTTATCCGATTGGAATTACTCCTCGACTTTATAGACGTGGACGCCCTCTTTTGTTTTCTGGGAGACTTTTATTGCAACTTCATCTCCCGATTTTCCGGATGCGACTGCTACATGGTCAACCTGCATTGAAGAAACGGTTTGGGTGAATTCGTCGTCTGTCCGCTTGAATTTTATCGTATCCCCGGTTTTCAACGCGCCGGAAAGCCGGACAACCGCAACCCCGGCCTTGTCGAAGTAGTGAATGACTTTTCCTATTTCTTTTTCCTCCATATTATGTCTGGTCGAATATGTTCTCGACCTTTATGCCGCAAAAAGCGGTCGTCGCGCCCACCAGGACTCGAACCTGGAACCCCATGCTTCGAAGGCATGTACTCTATCCAATTGAGCTATGGGCGCAATTTTATACATAATAGCATAAAATAATTGAAAAATCAATGGATTTCACGTATATTTGCACTATGCGCGCGAAAGATTTTTCAATTCCCAAAGAAGTAGAAAATATTATACGGCGTCTCGCGGACGCCGGTTTTGAGGCATACGCCGTCGGCGGATGCGTGAGAGATTTACTGCGTGGAGAAAAGCCAAAGGACTGGGATGTGACAACGAGCGCGAAACCGGAAGAAATACAAAACCTATTTCCGGAAAGTTTTTATGAAAACAAATTTCTTACGGTTACGGTAAAAACCGAATCGGATGATCCGGCGCTCAAAGAAATCGAGGTAACGACGTTTCGTGAAGAAGGGAAATATAGTGACCGGAGACATCCCGACGAAATTCGATATGCGAAAACGCTTGAAGAAGATTTAGCCAGACGCGATTTCACCATGAACGCAATCGCGCTGGAATTTCCAATTTCCAATTTCCAATTTCCAATTCTCAATTTCCAAAATTAATCGATCCATTCGATGGGCAAGCTGACTTGAAGAAAAAAATGATTCGTGCGGTCGGGAATCCAGTTGAGCGGTTCGAAGAAGACGCGCTTCGCATGATGCGCGGGGTGCGTCTTGCAACCGAGCTTTGTTTTGAAATAGAGAAAAACACCTTTGTGGCGATTAAAAAACTTTCCGGAAATTTGGCTTTTATCGCAAAGGAAAGAATTCGTGATGAATTCATGAAAATTATCGCTTCCCCGCGTGCGCGCGAGGGAATCGAGCTTTTAGAAGAAACAGGGCTCCTCGCACATATTGTTCCCGAGCTTCGTGAAGGAATCGGCGTTACGAACCGGCCGAAGATTTTTACAATTTGGGAGCATAATTTGAAAGCGCTCGAGTATGGCGCAAAAACAGGATTTACTCCGGAAGTCCGCCTTATCGCGCTCATGCACGACATCGGGAAGCCGCGCGCCAAAGGTCCAATGAAAAATGACGAATGGACGTTTTACGGGCACGATATGATCGGATCAAAAATGGCGGCAGAAATTTTGACGCGCCTTCATTTTCCGTCTGACTTCGTAAAAAAAGCCACAATTTTGATTCGCTGGCATTTGTTTAAATACGATCCCGATGAAGGTGTTACGGATTCTTCCGTTCGGCGCCTTATCAGAAACGTTGGACCGGAAAATATGGCGGATTTGGTGAAATTGCGGATTTGCGACCGAATGGGCATGGGGGTTCCGAAAGCGGTCCCCTATCGGTTGCGTCATTTCCAGTTCCGTGTTGAGAAAATTTTGCGCGAGGAGGAAGCGCCGACCCCGAAAATGCTCAAAATCCGCGGGGATGATATTATGCGGATTTTAGGGATTGAACCCGGGCCGAAAATTGGACAGATTATTGAGGTCTTGATGCAGGAAGCGATTGACGAGCCGGAGAAAAATAATTCAGAGTATCTTGGAGAGCGTGTGAAAGAGCTCGGAGGGCTTTCATCGGAGGAACTCAAAAAAATCGCTTCTGAAGCCGAGGAAAAGGTTGAACTTGCAGAAGACGAGCGTGTTTCAAAAATAAAATCAAAGTATTGGGTGAAATAGGTTCTTTTTTTCAGCAAAAGTCAATGTTAACAAATCTCATACGATCGTATGGAGAATGTTAACATTGGCGTTATGATTGATTTTTTTCATTTTTTAATGTATAACTGAAAGGATTTTCTCGGGCCGTAGTATAGTGGTAGTACGCGGGGTTCGGGACTCCGTAGTCTGGGTTCGATTCCCAGCGGCCCGACCAGTATGAAAAAAGAGTCGAACTTTTATAGCAAAGTATACGAAGTGGTAAAAAAAATTCCGGCGGGAAAAGTCGCGACATATCAGCAGGTTGCGACGATTGTTTCAACGCCCCGCGCGGCCCAAGCAATTGGCTGGGCGCTTCGCGCGCTTCCGGATTATCACAATATCCCGTGGCAGAGAGTTATCAATTCGCAAGGAATGATTTCCATCGAGAACCTCCGCGCGCCAAAGTCGCTTCAAGTAAAACTGTTACGCGAAGAAAACGTTGAAGTAAAAGAAGTCGACGGAAATTATTTCGTGGACCTTCAAAAATATCTCTGGCGACCGTATAGAAGATAAAGGACACATTCGCGTTTTATCCCGACACTATAGACCTTCGGGCCTATAGTACAGTGGTAGTACACGGCATTCGCATTGCTGAGACGGGAGTTCGATTCTCCCTAGGTCCACTAATGCTATAGTGTCGGGATAAGTTGTGGAGGCGGGAGTTCGACTCGTGGTGAGCTTGTCGAATTATTCTATAGGCCATATTATCTAATATTATCGTAGAGTTCCACGGGCTTGCCCGTGGGTATCTACTTAAAATTCATAGATGCCGATCTCTGAGCAAAGCATTAAATTACAAGGGAAAGAATTTATTCTTGTTACTACTCAAAGAACTGAGAAAATTTCAGTTTACAAAGGTTATAACGAATTTTTAAGAATTGGTGATAGGGAGAATATAGAAAACAATCTGCACCAGCATAAGCAAATGCTCGGATACGGACTACCCATTTCTGAAATTAAAGAAGAGGGAACTATTGATAACAAGGCATATTACATAGAATCTTCTCTAGGCGAAAAGCACTTTGGTCAGCTTTTTTCTGAAGACATGAAGAAAGCAGGTCGGATCTCAAACGAACACTTTGCTCAATTTATCGAAATATCAAGGAAATTCGGAGAATCACAACTGAATACAAAAATCGATAGAATCTCTCTTAATTCATTTCCATTGGGCATTCATTTAGATGTGGTAAAGTTTGAATTGGAAGAGTATGGCGATAAAATACAAGAAGTTTTTGATAGAGCCACGGAGAAGATTGAAGTTTTCCCTGCAGTAATGACCCATGGGGACTTTAACCCCCACAATTTATATCCAAAAGGGGCAATTGATCTTGAAAGCGCATTTATGGGTTTTGCAGGGTATGATTTAATAACGAATATTGTTCACATTGGATATTTTCCCGACTCTACGGACTACGAATTCTATAAAGGGTACAACTTTGCTGATGAGCAAAAAACTCAATACCTTTTAGAAATGGATGACCTTTATATCAAAAATGGGCTGCCTAGAATTTCAGAGTATCTCAAAGAATTTGAGTTCTTTCGCGCAATATGGTCTGTTGCGAATATGAGTCGTTGGCCGAAACTTCAGCAATTCAGGTATGATCTATTCAAGAGAAACTACCTGACTTAAACAAGGGTTGATTAAGAGATAGTTGTAAATCTTTCGTGTTAAAGTCAAAATAGTTTGTCATTTGTCAGAAAATCATCATACAAGTAATACATTTCAATATGAACCAACACCAACAAACCCTCGATAAATGGTTTAAAGCGAAAGGATGGGAATACTGGTCTCCGCTTTCGATTTTGGCGCGGCTTATGGAGGAAACCGGCGAATTTGCGCGGCTTGTGAACCACTTGTACGGCGATAAGCCGAAGCGGGACGATGAAAAAGAGCAGGATCTCGAGGAAGAGATGGGCGACATTCTCTATACGCTCATGTGTTTTGCGAATTCCAAGGGTATTGATCTCGACAAAGCGATTCAAAAAACGTTCGACAAGGTGATGTCGCGGGATAAGGATAGGTATAGGAAAAAAGAAACTCGGCTGTAGGACAGTCGAGTTTTTTGATTCATTGTGCGGATTTCCGTATGGCGAATCCTATGAATTGTTGGTTTCTATCTGATAGGTCGACGACGGTGATAAATGAGGCGCCGTAGAAGACGTGGCCGGTATACGTTTCGATCCCCGGACTCGTGATAACGATCATACAGTCCTCGCGTACGGTATAGAGGTACGGTGGTTCACGGTCGAAAAAAATTCCTCTGCCTCGAACGTTGATATCCTGTTTTGCCCGAGCAGTTCCGTTTGGAAA
>MHQD01000009.1:9139-11573 GCA_001822215.1 Candidatus Sungbacteria bacterium RIFCSPHIGHO2_01_FULL_50_25 | reverse complement strand
GGATGAAACCGATAGCCCGCCCCCTCCCCCGAGCCCGCAGTGTTCCGATGGTACAGATAATGACAGTGATGGGAAAATTGACTATCCGAATGACCCGGGATGCGCGGACGCTTCTGACAATGACGAATCGGACGATCCTCCGCCTCCGCCGCCTGATCCGGAAGACGATCTTACCGAATGCTCGAATGAGATTGACGACGACGATGACGGATTGATTGACTTGGACGATTCTGGATGCGCGGAATTTGCGCCGAAGATTACGGTAATGAAAATACTCACGAATGACAATACCGGCACCGCCGAGCTTTCTGCTTTCTCGTTTTTCGTGGATCTTATTGAAGTGTTTCTTGGCACACCGACCGTTTTTGGACCCGGTTCGCACGCCGTTTCCGAAACAGGCCCGGGCGGATATACAGCGTCGTTTAGCGGCGATTGCGCTCCTGATGGAATTGTTTCTCTTGATATCGGGGAATCGGCGACATGCACCGTTACGAATGACGATATTGATTATCCGCAGTGTTCGGATGGCATTGATAATGACGATGATGGGGATATTGATTATGACGATGATCTCGGATGTTCATCGTCCGAAGATGATGACGAATCCGATGATCCTGCCTTTCCTCAATGCTCGGACGGCGTAGACAACGACGGCGACGGATATATTGACGGGGTGGATTCGGGATGCGCGAACGCCGAGGACAACGATGAAAATACTCCGCCCGTAATTACGATTGATACGGAACTGGTTGAGCTTACTCTCCATTCAAGTTTTGATCCTCTTTCAGGCGTTACCGTAACGGATGTTGAAGATGACCCTGATCCTTCTGTTGTTGTCGGCGGCGACACCGTAAATACGTCCGCGACCGGTACGTATGTCGTTGTGTACGATGCGGTTGATTCTGATGGCGCCGCGGCAGAGCAGAAAACGCGAACCATAAACGTCGTGTCCCCAGAATGCTCCGATGGCACGGATAACGACCAAGACGGCAAGACCGATTATCCGGCGGATCCCGGATGTTCGAGCGCCTCTGACGATGATGAAACCAATGCACCACCGCCGCCGCCTCCGAGCCCGCAGTGTTCCGACGGCATAGACAACGACCAGGATGGTCTTATTGATATGGTGGATCCCGGATGCACGGATTCCTCTGACAATGATGAAACCAATACTACCGGTGGAGGAGATTCCGGCGGAGGCGGCGGTTCATCGGAAAGTTCAGGATCAGGCGGCGGCGGAAACGGACCTATTTTGAGTTTGCCAGGAGACAATACTTCAGGCGGCGGAGGAGGAGGCATTGTGCTTCCTTCGGGCCTTGTCTTGGGCGCTGCGGCGGAAGACAACCTTCCTGAAGGGTGCAGTGCATACCTCGATATCTATATCAAGCGGGGAGCGAGTAACGATCCTGAAAAAGTAAAAAAGCTTCAATCGTTTCTTAACAGGGAAATGGGCGCAAACATTCCGATTACCGGATTTTACGGCCCGCTCTCCTATATCTGGGTTGAGAAATTCCAGGTGAAGTATTGGGAAGAGGTTTTGAAGCCGTGGGTACCGCACGGACTTCCGACCGACCACACGCCGACAGGATACGTCTATAAAACAACACGGCGCTGGATCAATATGCTGAATTGCCCCGAGCTCAATCTTCCGATCCCGCCGTTGCCGTAATTTGTGTTTTATCCTCCACTTGGAAACCCCGTTTCCAAGTGGAGGGATCGTGGAATTTCGAGTGTTTTTCAACCCCCACCTCCTAGGAGATGAGGGTTGAATTTTGGCGATTTCCATGCTATAATATGAGGGTAGAAAAATGAAAAAACATCTCCACAATTTTTTCATTCCGCACGAGGGAAACGAATTCCGGCCTCACTCGCTTCGCGGGGAATCGGTTCTCATGTTCGGCACCGTTACCGTGCTTCTTTTTGCCGGTGCGCTTTTGAATACATATCTTATTACGAGGACGAATTTTTTTGCGGCGATTATTCCGGAAGTTCTCGCGGATTACGCAAACGGGGACCGAGTGTCTCTTTCGGTTCCCCGGCTCCGCTGGAATGAGACGCTTGCCGTGGCCGCGCGCGAGAAAGCGGAGGATATGGCGCAAAAAGGGTATTTTGCGCATACGAGTCCGGAAGGCGTCACGCCGTGGTACTGGTTCAAAAAAGCCGGATACCGATACCGCTACGCAGGAGAAAATTTGGCGGTCTATTTTTCAGATACGGTTGACGTCCACAACGCGTGGATGAATTCGTCGGGGCACCGCGCAAACATTGTAAACGGAAGATTTACTGAAATCGGCATTGCGACTGCACGGGGGGTATACGAAGGCCGCGAAACTGTTTTTGTCGTCGAGCTTTTTGGGAAGCCGCAGGAAGCCCCCGCGCCCGCTCCAGAGCCAAAACCCGCTCCAGCGGCGCCCAAAAAAGAACCTGCGCCAGT
>MHQD01000009.1:0-9118 GCA_001822215.1 Candidatus Sungbacteria bacterium RIFCSPHIGHO2_01_FULL_50_25 | reverse complement strand
GCCTTCGGTTGTCGCGGGAAGCGAGATTGGGAATGAATTGTTTGTCGCCGTGAAAGACGGCAGAGAGGAAGAGGAAGATAGTGCTTCGGTACCCGCTGATCAAAAGAGCGCCAACGAATGGTCGCTTACTTCGATTGCCGAGCGCGCAATCGCTTCGCCGCATGCAAATCTCCGGTTGTCATATTTGGCATTATTCGCTATAATAGCGTTTGCGCTTTTTGTGGGAGTGTTCGGGGAGGTTCGGCGCCACCATCCGCTCCATTCTCTCTATGGGGCGTCGCTTATCGCGCTTCTTACCATTCTTTATTATGCGGGCGAGGCATACGTGTTCTCGCGCGTCCTTATCACATAATTTTTATGAAAAGCAGGTTTTTTTCTTCTTTTAAGCGGCCGCGCGTTATTATTCCGCTTCTCATCATTATCCTCGGCGCGGGGGGATATTTCACGTTTTTTCGAGGAAACGGCGTGGCATACGAAGTCGTGCCAGCCCGGATTTTGGATATTCGCCAGGAGGTAAGCGTCACGGGCCGCGTCGAGCCGATTGAATCGGTTGACTTGGCGTTTGAGAAGGGCGGGCGCGTGCGCGCGGTAAACGTCAAAGTCGGGGATCGGGTATTGGCGGGAGCAATTCTCATGTCCCTTGATAACGCCGATCTTTTCGCGGATCGCGACCAGGCAGACGCGGACCGCAAAGCCCAGCAGGCGCTCTTGGATCAATACAGGCGCGGCACGCGGCCGGAGGAGCTTGCGATTTCCGAAGCAAAAGTAAAAAGCGCGAAGTCCGCAGTCGGCGATGCGGCATCGAATTTGATTGATAAAATATCCGATGCGTATACTAAGTCGGATGATGCGATACGAAATAAAGTTGACCAGTTTTTTTTGGCGCCGCGCGGCACAAACCCGCAGATTGCGTTTTCTCTTCCGGATTCAAAATTGAAATCCGAGCTTGAACAGGAGCGCTTCGCGATTGAAAAGATGCTTGTTTCCTGGAGCGCATCTTTTGCCGCAACAGAGGCGGATATTCTTGGCTCGCTTCTTGAGGCGAAAGAGAATGCGGCGCGCGTGCGGGCGTTTCTTGATAAAGCGGCGCTTGCGCTTTCAACCCTTACGCCGTCGGGGAGCTTGAGTCAGACGACGATTGACGGATATAGGACGGACGTATCGAGCGCGCGGACAAGTGTGAATACTGCACTTACGAATCTCACATCAGCCGAGGAAAAACTTCGGATTGCGGAGGCGAATCTTACGATAGCGGAGCGCGAGCTCGAGCTTTCCCGCGCCGGGAAGATTCCGGAGGAAATCGCGGCACAAGAGGCGCGGGTGCTTCAAGCGGAGGCAAAAGTCCGGAGTGCGGAGGCCGCAATCGCAAAGACGCTGATCCGCGCGCCCATCAACGGAATCGTGACGGAAGAAAATACTGACCCGGGCGAGACCGCCGCGGCAAATACTGTCATGGTAAAACTTTTATCCGCATCCGGATTCAAGGTTGAATCGTTTGTGCCGGAAGTGGACATTGCAAAAGTGAAAGAGGGGAATGCGGCGTCCATTACGCTTGACGCCTATGGGTCGGATGAAGTGTTTGAGGCGCGGGTAGCTCTGATTGACCCCAGGGAGACAATAATCGACGGCGTCGCGACGTATAAAGTGACGTTTGATTTCGGTAAAAAAGACGAGAGGATTCGCGCGGGCATGACCGCAAATGTCGACATCCTTGCGGAGAAAAAAGAGGGCGTCTTAGCGGTGCCGCTCCGCGCGATAAAAACAAAAAACGGCACAAAGTACGTTGAGATTCTCGGGGCGGACGGCAAGACGATACTCTCTGCTGAAGTTGAAACGGGCCTCAAGGGTTCGGACGGGAATATCGAAATTGTATCGGGCATCACCGAAGGCCAAAGCGTTATCGTATTTTCAAAATCCGAATAATATCGGAAAACCAAGTGGCTTTTATCGAAGCGAAAAATTTGGAGAAGGTGTACGAGACGGAAGGAGTAAGGACCCCGGCGCTTCACGGGGTTTCTTTTTCGATTGAGAAAGGCGAATTTGTCGCTGTCATGGGGGCGTCTGGTTCGGGGAAGTCGACGCTTTTGCATATCCTCGGATTTCTCGACCGCCCGAGCGGAGGGGAGTATGTTTTCAACGGGAAAAGGTTTTCTGATTATAACGACGACGAGCTCGCCGATATCCGGAACAGAGAAATGGGGTTTGTGTTCCAGTCGTTCAATCTTTTGCCGCGGACAAGCGTTTTGGAAAACGTCATGCTTCCGCTTTTGTATTCCAAAGTGAAAGACGGGGAATGGGAAGCTCGCGCGCGCGCGGCCGTCGAAGCGGTCGGGCTCGAGCACCGGATGAATCACGTGTCGTCTCAGCTTTCCGGCGGGGAGAAACAGCGCGTTGCGATTGCACGCGCACTTGTCATGAATCCGAAAGTTATTTTCGCGGATGAGCCGACCGGGAATCTCGATTCAAAATCGGGCGGCGTTATTATGGAGATACTCGATGACCTAAACCGCACGCGCGGGCATACGATTATTTTGATTACGCATGAAACGTATACCGCGTCATACGCCGAGCGCATTATCCGGCTGCATGACGGGATTATTGCCGAGGATAGAAAGGTCAAAGAACGGGTGAACGGCAAGGAAGGATTTGTGAAATAATATGAAATTCATTCATACGGCAAAAACCGCATTCCACGGGCTCGAACGGAACAAATCGCGTTCCGGCCTTACGGTTCTTGGAATTGTAATCGGCATTACGTCGATTATTCTCATCATGTCGATCGGACAAGGGGCAGAGGATTTGATTTTGGGCCAGATCCAGGGGCTCGGGACGCGGACCATCGCGGTGATACCGGGCCGCGAGCCGTCCGGACCTTCGGACGTCGCGCAAATTTTCAGCGATTCGTTAAAGGCCCGCGACTTAGAGCTTTTAAAGCGAAAAGAGAATGTTTCGGGACTCGAAAGCATCATGCCGATTGTATTCGGGTCTGAATCGGTTTCGTTTGAAGGAGAGACGTATCGCGCGACGATATTCGGCGGGACAGAACTTGCCACAGAAATTTTCGATCTTGCGCCTCGCGAGGGCGTATTCATATCCGACGACGACGTCCGCGGCCGCGCAGACGTCGTTGTGATCGGCGCGAAGGTGAAGGAAGAACTTTTCGGCGATTCCGATGCAATCGGGAAGCGGGTCCGCGTCAAGGACCGGTCGCTTCGCGTCGTCGGGGTGCTTCCCACGAAGGGACAGGTCTCGTTTTTCAATTTTGATGAAGCGGCGTTCATGCCGTATACGACTGCGCAGCAATTTATTTTCGGGATCAAATATTTCCACCGTTTTATTGTGGAAGCGGAATCCGAGGGCGCGATTCTGCGCACCGTAGAGGATTTGAAAGTGACGCTCCGCGAATCGCACGGCATCACCGATCCCGACAAAGACGACTTTTTCGTCCAGACCCAGGCGGACCTTGCCTCGCGGCTTTCCACCATTACGAGCGTTCTCACGCTTTTTCTGGCTTCTGTCGCGGCAATCTCTCTTGTGGTGGGCGGGATCGGAATTATGAATATCATGCTCGTGTCTGTCACCGAGCGGACGCGCGAAATCGGCCTTCGAAAGGCGGTCGGCGCATACCGGAAGGATATTTTGTATCAATTTCTTCTCGAGGCCGTGTTGCTCACCGGAACCGGCGGGATTATCGGCATCGGTTTGGGTGCGGCCCTTTCATTCCTTGCAGGACTCGCAATTTCTCAGTTCGTCGGGGTCGAGTGGAAATTTTCATTTCCGGTGTCTGCCGTATTTCTCGGACTCGGGGTTTCGGGATTCGTGGGGCTTATCTTCGGAATCTATCCCGCGCGAAAAGCCGCCGAAAAAAGCCCGATCGAGGCGCTTCGATACGAGTGATGCGCGTGAGGCAAAATCATGCTATAGTTGTTTTTGCGGGGTATTTCTTCGATTATACGTAAGGCGCAACAAAATTATGGAACTTGCTTTTCTTATCGGGCGCATTCTCTACGGCGGGTTTTTTGTCGTCATGGGGATGAACCATTTTACAAAGTTTGCTCCGATGGTCGCGTATGCGTCGTCAAAGCGCGTACCCTTTCCGCGCGTTTCTGTTCCGGTGACCGGCCTCATGATCGTTCTCGGCGGGCTCGGGATTGCGAGCGGCGCAACCGCGTATCTCCGCGTGTCTGTATTTTTAATATCGGTTTTTTTGCTTCTGGTGTCGCTCTTCATGCATAATTTTTGGGCGATTGCCGACCCGCAGGAAAAGACGCTTCAGATGGTGCATTTTTTGAAAAATGCCGCGCTTCTCGGCGCAGGACTCATGCTTTTGTCAATCCCTTCTCCGTGGTCCTACAGCATATTTTAGCAACGTTTTTCCGCAATATATAAGTATGCGAAAGTTTTTCGTTTTTTCACTCCTTTCTTTTTTGATGGCATTTTTGCTTTTTGCGCATGGCGCTTTCGCTCGCGGGGAATCCCAACAGGAGGAAGACCGAAAGGCGTTTACCAAGGGTTTGGAGGAACGGAGGGGTTCGGTGGAAGGTTCGTTTCGCAGATTTTTCGGTTTTGATCGGACGGAGCGCGTTCTCGAGCATTTTCAGGCAACGGTGCGCCGCGGCCCTTTCCCTGATATGCGGAAGCGGCTTTGGGACATCCGTGAGCAGTTTTTGGAAGAGGCTGGCGAGCGGCGGGAGCGCATGTCGCGCGAGTGGGGCGAGCGGCGCGCCGAACGAATTGACGGCTTTTTTGACCGACTGGTCGAAAAAGGCGGATCGACGATGGAACGGCTCGGGCGGTTTGCCGACCGCATTCGGGAGCGGCTTGATTCTCTTGCGGCGCGCGGGGTTTCTGTTGATGATTTGAAGGAAGAATTGAGGCGCGCAGACGACTCTATCGAGAAGGCGGAGGATGCGCTTTCGAGCGCAGTCGCGCGCTATGGCTCCGCTGTCGCGTCCCAAGATTTCAAGGGCGCTTTTTCCGCGGTTGAAGACAAGGTGGGGGAATTCAAGGAGGAGCTTCGTAAAGCGCACGGGATTCTTCGCTCTATTGCGCGGCATCTGGAGGAGCGCGCGGGGAGCGCTTTATTGCGGACCGCGACATCGACAAATCCTTTACTACCGTCTCGCGAATAAAGCACGCATGGAGGAGGGAGAAACACATCAAGGAATGCAGTTGGAAGGGGACAGAAATTCGCAAAAAGCCGATTCTTCGGTTTCGTCTTTTCTCTGGGTCGCGCTCGCCATTATCGGCGTGTTGCTCATCGGGGTTTCTGCCTACTTTTTTTATCGGGGAACTGGGGATAGCGGAAAGTCCGCGTTCCCCGCGAGCCAAAAAAGCGAAACATTCCCGGGAGACTCGGTTGAATCCATTGAGGCGGGCCTTGAGCAGATTGATATTGAATCAATCGGGAACGAGATCGAGGATATCAAGAGCGAAATGCTTCAGTAACCGGCTTTTTTTGCGTTGAGGTAGCGCCGCTTTGCAAGCGGTTTTCTTGTTTTGGAGAAAGCACGATATACTTGAAGCATGGAACCGCATATAAAAGGCGAATGGGTGTGGGGCGTTGCAGAGTCTGCCCATCAGGTTGAAGGGGGAACCCGGAATGATTGGACTTTGTGGGAGCGGGAAACCGCTGCGCGGTCAGCCGCGCGCGCCCGAGGCCGCATATGGCCGGAATATATCCGCGCGGGTTTTCCCAGCCCTCTCGATGAAGCAAATTATATTTCCGGAGACGCGGCGGACCAGCGCCATCGGTTTCGGGAGGATATTGAGCTTGCTTCGCGCCTTGGCATAAACGCGTTTAGGATGTCGATTGAGTGGTCGCGGGTGGAGCCTGAGGCAGGAGTGTTTGATGAGACAGCGATCAGGCATTACCGCGAGGTATTTGCAGTACTTCGCGCGAGGAGGATAAAACCGTTTGTGACCTTGTGGCATTGGACGCACCCTGCGTGGTTTGCTGATGCAGGCGGATGGAAATCGCCGAGCGCAATCGATGATTTTTGCCGCTACGCCAAGCGTATGGCACACGAGTTCAAGGATGATGTCAGCGACTGGATATTGCTCAACGAGCCGGGCCTATGGGCGGCTGACGCGCACCTTTTCGGCAGAATCCCGCCCGGAGAAAAAAGCATACGCTCTCTCGTCCGCGCCTATTTCACGCTTATGAACGCGCATCGGCGCGCCTACGCAATTGTTAAGGAACGCAATCCTCAAAATCGCGTCGGCATTGCCGAAAGCATGGAATATATGGCGCACGGCATTGTGAGGCCGCTTTTTGATTATCTCCGGAATTTTTATTTTATCCGTTCTGTTCTCGATTCTCTGGATTTTATCGGAATCAATTATTATAAGCGCGTCTCGCTCTGGAGAAAGAATTCCGATCGGTGCTCTGATACGGGATGGGAGATATATCCCGAAGGATTGGGATATTTTTTGCGCAAGAGCGCGCAATTCGGAAAACCGCTCTATGTCACGGA
Source organism: Candidatus Sungbacteria bacterium RIFCSPHIGHO2_01_FULL_50_25 (assembly GCA_001822215.1). Classification (GTDB taxonomy): domain Bacteria; phylum Patescibacteriota; class Minisyncoccia; order Sungbacterales; family HO2-52-23; genus 2-01-FULL-50-25. The sequence goes on along the minus strand of MHQD01000009.1, from coordinate 2,642 downwards.
AAACGGCATCGCGGACGCGCGCGACGCGAAGCGCCCCGAGTTCATCCGCCGCCATGCCGAAGAAGCAATTAGCGCGCGCGCAAGCGGCGTCCCTGTCAAAGGTTATTTTTATTGGTCGCTTATCGACAACTTTGAATGGGCGGACGGCTTTTGGCCGCGGTTTGGACTCTATGAAATTGATTACCGAACGCAGGAGCGCCGCGAGCGGCCGAGCGCGCTTGTCTATAAAGAGATCATCGCGCGAAATCAGAATGAGTAGCCCCCGCAGGCATATTCAGGGATTCATGGATGTTTTGTTTTAGTTTATAGTAGAGGTACATGTGGTTTTTTGTCGCACTCGCCGGGCATCTGATGAATGCGTTCGTCTTTTTGACGGATAAAGCGTTTGTCGAAAAAATTTTTCCGAATCCGCGCGCGCTTGCGTTTATCTCCGGCATAAGCGGCGTGTTTACGTTCGCGCTGTTTCCGTGGTTTTTGACGGGCGGTCCTCCTGATGCCATTGCGGCTTCGGTTATTTCAGGCGTGGTGTCGGTTATTGCGCTCGTATTCTTCTTTACCGCCGTCGGACGAGACGAGATATCCCGCGTGGTGCCCGCGATCGGCTCTCTTACGCCTCTGTGGACGTTTTTATTGAGTTGGTATTTTTTGGGCGAGCGCCTTTCCGGCAATATGCTCGCGGCGTTTCTTTTTCTTGTGCTAGGCGGAGTGGTGATTGCGTTTCGTTCGTTTTCTTCGGTGTTCCAAAGAAAAGAAATTTCTCTTTTTATTCTTGAGATACTCGTCGGATTTTTGTTTGCGGTTGGGTTTGTTTCGCAAAAATACGGGTTTAACGGCCTCGACGACATGTCGTCATTTCTGTGGGCTCGCACCGGAGGGGTTTTTGCCGCGCTTCCGCTTTTATGGTTTTCGTCCGTTCGCGCGCATCTCCGTTTTTCGGCAATACGCGCCGGAGGCGCGCGAAAAGGGGCACTCTATGCTGTCTCGCGGATATTCGCGGGCATTTCGCCTTTGGTAATCACGGTTGCGATTTCTTTCGGGAGCGCGACACTTGTGAATGCGCTTCAGGGGATCCAGTATGTCTTTTTATACCTTCTCGCGGTTCTTTTTTCGCGGCGCTTTCCCGGAATATTTAAAGAAGAATTGGAACATAGCGTGATTTTCCAAAAAGCCATCGCGCTTATCCTTATTTTTTCAGGAATCTTTCTGGCATCATGGCAATAGCGGCAAAAATTATGATGCATAAAGCGATCCGCATACTCGGGTTTTTGGCCTTTTTGACGTTCGCGTTTTATCTCGTGTCTTGGTACGGCGTATCAGAGCGGGGATCAACCGTTTTCGGCGTTACATTTTCAACTGTTATGGCGCGCGAGCTCGGACTTGATCCGCGTGAAACGTTTGATGCAATTCTCGATGATCTTGAAGTGAATCTCATCCGCGTGCCGGTGTATTGGAGCGATATTGAGCGCGAAAGCGGCAAATTTGATTTTTCCGAGTATGATTATTTTTTTCGGCGCGCAGAAGAAAAAAGCATAAAGGTTATTCCGGTTGTCGGCCGCAAGCTTCCCCGCTGGCCCGAGTGCCACATCCCGGAGTGGTCGCGTTCGCTCCCGCAAGGTGATTTCCAAAATCGGGTTGAGAATGAGATCGAGGCAATCGTCAGGCGCTACGCGGACTCTTCTGCCATATACCGATGGCAAATTGAAAACGAGCCGTTCCATATCTACGGCTCCGGATGCGCTGATAAAAAAATATCGGCTGCGGATATTGATGTAGAGATCCGGCTTGTCCGTTCGCTCGATTCGCGCCCGATCATGCTCACCGACTCCGGAGAGCAGGGAATATGGGCGACCTCGCTTTCCCGCGCTGAATACCTCGGCATTTCAACATACTATCAAGTGTGGAACGATACCTTGAAAGTCGTTCGATTCCCATTCGGGCCCGGATTTTACAGTATCAAGGCGTGGCTCGTAAATTTGTTTTATCCGGACGGGAGAATAATAGTTTCCGAACTTCAAGCAGAACCCTGGGGGCCAGTACTCTTGCCGCATTTTGATCTTGATTTTCAGTTGCGTCTCATGAATGAGAAGCGTTTTCGCGAGGTGATACGCCGCGCGCGCCTCGCGGGTTTCGAAGAAAACATTTTGTGGGGCGTGGAATGGTGGTTTTGGCTCAAGAAAGTCGAGAACAAACCGGGTATGTGGGAGGAGGCACGAAAGATATTTTAGATATTTTGGAACAAAAGAGCTCCTCGGCGAGGAGCTTTATTTCTTGGGAAGGAGTTCGAGGAAGTGCGGTCTTCCGTTTTTTAGTACTGCCCGCATGAATTCTTTCTCTTTTTCAACGACGACTTTTTCTTCGTCATTGAATATCGCGAATGCATCACCGCGTTTTTTCCGTTCAGCGATATGCGTAAGCTCGTGGAAAAGCACGACGGTCGGAAGGATTGAGAGATTCGGTATACTGCCGAATCGTGCAAGCATAAAGGTCTTTAATTCCAATGATTCATATATCCCGTTCGCGAAGGCAAGTTCGATGCTATAAAATTTATGGGTACTTACGGGGAGTGATAATCCGAGTCCTGTTGATATGTGTGGGTACCAACGCCGGAAGTTGATATGTATCTCGATATCCCTGATATCAAG
>MHQD01000008.1 GCA_001822215.1 Candidatus Sungbacteria bacterium RIFCSPHIGHO2_01_FULL_50_25 | reverse complement strand
CCGCGGCGTCGGCAAATCCTTCGTAGATCCGCCGGATCACGCGGCCGAAATCCCACAAGCGCTGGAAAAGGACAATGAGATAGCTTTGAAGGAGTACGAGGTCTCCGATCGTGACCTCGCCCGCTTGCCATAGTCGGATCCATGCCCAGAGAAGAAAAATTTCTATCGCTACCATGAGCGCTCCCTGGATCGCGTCGGTCGCTTCTCCGATGCCCCAGCCGATAATCCTCAGCCGTTTGAGCTCGCTGATAACGGTTCGATAGAGTCCTTTTTCATGATCGAAGTTCGAAAACATTTTTATAGTCGTCACGCTCGTGAGGGCGTCTGAAAGCGCGCCTGTTGCTTCGGAATCCTTTTCCGCGCGCGCCCGGTCGTATCGAATTTTATACATGGCGATTCCGTAGTAGGCGGCAAGGAAAAAAACGATCCAACCGAGAAGAATTGCGCCCAGCATCGTATTTCTGTTGAAGAGTACCGTGAGAGATCCGATTATGGTTACGGCAAGTGGGAGAAGGTTTGCGCCGAGCTGATCCGTAATCTCTTCGAATGCGCGGGAAAGCCGATTTACCTTGCGCACGAGCGAGCCCGTGAAGGTACCAGCAAAAAAGCGATACGAATGGCCGAGGAGGTTGTCAAACCCGGTTTCCTGAAGGTCGCTCATGATGCGCGCCTGAAAATATACGTTCGCAAATCCTGCGATTCGGTAGAAGAGCCAGCGCGCGGTTGCCAGAAAAGCGATTATGGAAAGAATCCCGAGGAGTATTTTCCCTGCATCGGGGGAATTCGGTCCCGCGGCGACCGCCGCGTCAAAGAATTTTTTCATATACCACGGGATTGCAATCTGCGTGATATTGATGAGGATGACCGACGAATATCCGATGATTCCGAGCGCGGGATAGCGGCGCGCGTGCTTCCAAAATACAAAAAGAATCGATGTGACAGTCGATCTATTAAGCTTTGGCTTGCCGTGTTTTTCTTTTCCCATAGTCATCCCGTTAGAGATTTAATTCTCGTTTGAGTATTGATGTCGCGGAAATTTCCGCCGCTTGGATTTTCCCGTCAGCTACGGGCACACCAGCCCTAATTTTTATCATATATATGAGCATTTGTCAAATTGTGCACAGCCTTGACTTTATTTGAGTAATATGGAATTTTTTGCACATGCTCTTTACGGAGGCCTGAATGGACGTTTCAGTCATCATTCCCGCAAAAGACGAGCGCGGATATATCGGATCTATGCTTCTTGCGCTTGAACAGCAGACATACGACGGAGTATGGGAGACGATTGTCGTTGATAACGCAAGCAGCGATCGCACGGGAGATGCGGTCCGTCAGGCATTTCCATGGGTTCGCGTGGTGGAAGAGCCGACGTCAGGCGTTCAGCGCGCGCGTGAACGGGGACGCCTTGCGGCGACCGGAGAGATTTTCGCATTTCTTGACGCGGACACCATTCCTTCCGAACGGTGGCTTGAGCAGGGCGTACGTTATTTCCAGGACCCGTCCGTTGTTGCGGTTACGGGGCCGTACGATTTCTATGATTCGGGCCCGTTTCTCCAGATGGGCGCCCGTTTCGTGAGCGCATACATCTATCCCCTCGCGCTTCGGTGCGCACAAGATCTTCTCGGCCGCGGAATTATGGCCGGCGGAAATTGCTTTATTCGTGCGCGTGCGCTTGAAGCGATCGACGGCTTTAACACCGCAATCGAATTCTGGGGGGACGACACGGATACCGCGGTCCGCCTCGCCCAAGTCGGAAGGATCGTATACGGTAGAGACGCCAAGGTGCGGACGTCTGCGCGCAGATACTACCGCGAGGGCATTTTGAAGACCCTCTGGGGGTATACGTATCATGCGGTTCGGATTTCCTCACGCGCGCTTCGCGAACGGAAACCAGCGCTCAATCAAACACCTCGGCTCTAACTAAGAGCCGAGTATTTTTTAGATCTCGGTCCGGAACCACGTTTTGTTTCGCTTGAAGAAAATTGAGTTCGGATCGTCTGGCGATGTAAAGAAATCTTCTGTGGTACCCGGCACAAGCTCGTGGGTGTTTCTGCCTCCGCGGCCGTCGATCTCTGTCAGAAATATTCCTTCTTCTGTCCGGATGGCAACGTGTGCACTACTTTGGTAGAACCACGAAGACTGGAGGATTTGCGATGGCGTTTTGATAATTGTTTCTTTTGCGCTTTTGATTTGGAACGGCTGAATTCGGTTTTCCGTGATCCACAAAAGCAGCAATTCCTGCTCTTTCTGGATGAGGAGCTTGTCGCCGCGCAGATCAAAACGAGCGTCTATGACAGCGCCATCCACCGGGATTATGCGTTTTTCGGTTGTAATAAGGAAGAGCCCTCCTGACGAGTCAATGATCGCGATGTCTCCTCTTTGTGACCGAATGAAGCGGGCAGGGGTTTTTGCGAGATAAAACCCTGGCCTGCCGAGCGTTTCTATAGTATTGTCTATCGTTTCTATGCGTCCGAGAAATCCCTGGTCGCTGATAAAATAGATCTCGTTGCTAAAAGCTTCGAATGAGTGGATATGTTCGAGAAGCACCGTTGTCGTTCCCTGTCCCGTTGAAATGAGTTCTCTATTTTTCCCGAGAGAAAACACGTTTCCTGTTGATTCGGGCGTTGACGTCGCGGGAAGATCGCGCGCGCTCGTTGTCGCATACAAAAGATTCCGAGGGGCAAGAATTATATTCCGAAGCTCGACCACCTCCAACGGCTTGATCGCGACAGTTTTTGTCCACGGGTGATAGTTGTCGTGTTCGAGCCGCACGACGTGCGTGCCTACGGGGATATCCATAAGGAGCGCGCTCCCGGTGAAAAAACTTGACTCTTTTATCTGCTCGTCATCAAGGGAGATAGAAATCCGCGACGTGCGTGATTTTATGAACATGCCTCCTGTTTTTGATACCGAACGGTCTCGCCAATCAAATGTGTATCCGAGCGAATACAACAAAAGAAGCGGCGTAGCCACAAAAAAGATGGCAAGGAGCGGATAGTAGAGAAAGCGTCGCGCGCGTTTATGCATAAAAGCGCCTGCATTCGCATTCTCCTCAAAGAGCGCAGGCTCTCTTTACGGTAGCAGGATTTTTTTTCCTTGAAAAGGCGAATGTGCTCGCGTATGATAAGCGGGATGGAAAGCGTATTTCGCATCGAAGGAGGGGTTCCGCTTCGCGGTTCGGTCAGTATCCGCGGGTCAAAGAATGCGGCGTCAAAACTCATGGTCGCTTCGCTCCTTTCGGATGCGCCTTCGGTGATCGGAAACGTCCCCCAATCGCTCGAGATAGGCATCACGAGAGAGCTATGCGAGGTTGTCGGTTCGCGTGTCGAGCTTCAGGGCGGAGAGTGCCGGATCGAAACAAAGGAAATTCGAACGTCGCTCGTCCCCGAGCTCTCGAGACGCAATCGCATCCCTATTTTGGCGGTAGGGCCGCTTCTTCATAGGAGCGGCGTTGCAGAAGTTCCGGTGCCCGGAGGCGATGCCATCGGGCATCGTCCGATCGATTTTCATATTGCGGCGCTCGAGGCGATGGGTGTCGTGTTCGAACGCCGGCCGAATTCCTATTACGCGGAAGCGAAGCGGATCCGCGGGGCGGATATCGAGTTTCCGCATCCTTCGGTCGGCGCAACGGAAAACGTGATTCTTACCGCGGTTCTCGCTGAAGGAAAGACCACGATTCAAAATGCGGCCGTGGAGCCGGAGATCATGAATCTGGTTGAGATGCTCCACGGGATGGGCGCAAAAATTTTCGCAGAGCCCGCAAAGCGTTTTTTTGAAATTCACGGCGTATCATCGCTTTCCGGGGCGAATATCAGCGTCATTCCCGACAGAAACGAGATTATCTCCTTCATTTCCGCGGCGCTTGCAACGCGCGGAGATATCCTTATCGAGAACATGGACGAAACGCTCGTCGAATCGTTTCTCGCAGAGCTGAAAAAATTCGGCGCGGAGTGCGAAAGGCACGAGCGCGGGATGAAATTTTTTCCCGCCGGAGAGTACCACGGATGCGCGATTGAAACCTCTCCCCATCCCGGTTTTATGACCGATTGGCAGCAGCCGTTCGTTGTCGCTCTCACCCAGGCCCGCGGGGAGTCGGTCATTCATGAGACCGTCTATGACGATCGATTCGGGTATTGCAAAGATTTGAAACGGATGGGCGCCGATATTTCGGTGTCAGACGATTGCAACGGGTTTCCGCCCTGCAGGTTTTTTGCAAAGGGGTTTGCCCATATTGCGCGCATCCAGGGGCCGCGGAAATTGCACGGAGCGCATCTTGTCATTAAGGATATCCGCGCGGGAATTGCGCATGTCATCGCGGCGCTTGCGGCGGATGGCGAATCTATGATACAAGGAGTGCACCATCTTGATCGTGGATATGAGCATATCGACGAACGGCTCGTCTCCCTTGGCGCGAGGATTCGCCGTATTGACGAGTAGAATCCGTCTGGGAATAATATAATTTTCATGTTTACGAGAAAAATAGGAATTGATCTTGGGACGGCAAATACGCTTGTGTTTGTTCCGAAAAAAGGTGTCATCGCAAATGAGCCATCGGTCGTCGCGGTTGTTCGGAATGAAAATACGGTTCTTGCCGTGGGCAATGAAGCGCGCGAGATGATTGGGCGCACTCCGGATACGATTATTGCGTATCGGCCGCTTCGCGACGGCGTTATCGCGGACTACCGCATCACCGAAGCGATGCTTCGCTATTTTATCAATAAAGCGGGAGGGAGGTTCCGGCTGTTCCGGCCGGAGGTGATGGTTTCGGTTCCCGCGGGAGTTACATCAACCGAGAGGCGTGCGGTGATTGAAGCAACGATTCAGGCAGGCGCAAAAGCGGCCTATGTGGTAAAAGAGCCGGTCCTCGCCGCAATCGGCGCGGGAATTCCAATCAATGAGCCCTCGGGACATATGGTGGTTGATATCGGCGGCGGGACAACAGATATTGCGGTGATTTCTTTGGGCGGGATCGTGACGGCGACGTCTGTCAAGGTCGCGGGAGATAAGCTTGATAAAGCGATCGCGGACTATATAAAAAAGAATTATAATCTTGCGATCGGGGATCGGACCGCGGAAGATATGAAGATACAGATCGGCTCTGCGATTCCCGTTGACGATGAGAGTCTTAAAATGGAAATTCGCGGACGCGATTTGATGACAGGCTTGCCGAGGACCGTCGAAATTCATTCAAACGAAGTAACGGCCGCGATCGCGGATGAGCTGGATGAAATTATCCGCGCGATAAAAAATGTGCTCCACGATACGCCTCCCGAGCTTTCCGCAGATATCATGAATAAAGGAATTGTGGTGTCCGGCGGCGGCGCATTATTGCGAAATATCGACGAGCTTATTTTGCAGGAAACAGGGGTTCCCGCGCATATCGCTGATGAGCCGCTTTTGTGTGTTGCCAAAGGAACCGGAATCGCGCTCGAGCATTTGGATGTGTACAAGCGATCAATTATGTCCAAGCGATAAATTACAAATTTCAAGCACCAAATTCCAAACAATACCTAAATTCAAATGACTAAAAATTAAAACATTTTAAATTTGGAATTTAGGACTTCGAATTTATTTGTGATTTGTTATTTGTGATTTGGGATTTTTTATGATTATTGGCCACAAGCGCCAAACCGAATATTTTCAAAAAGTGCTCGCGCGGGGCGCGCTTGCGCATGCATATCTTTTTCATGGTCCGGCGAATGTGGGAAAGCGGACAATCGCAGAGGAGATTGCGCGTGCGCTTTTGTGCGAGAAATCAAAAAAAGGGTTCGGCGGATGCGGCGCATGCGATTCGTGCGTGCGCGCTTCAGGCGGGGCGCACGAGAACGTAATCCGATTGAGTCGCGAAGAAACGCTTGTCTCGAAAAAAGAAATTCGGAAAGAAATCCCCATTGAAGATATTCGAGAGCTTCGGCGCGTTCTCTCGTTTTCGCCCCAGCCGGGCATATGGCGGGTTGTCATTGTTTCTGACGTCGAACAGTTGAGCCAAGAGGCCGCACACGCGTTTTTAAAGCTTCTCGAAGAGCCGCCCGCGCGTACGGTTTTTTTCCTTATCGCGGAGCATATCGAATACGTTCTTCTTACGATTCGGTCCCGTACGCAAGGAATATATTTTTCTCTTGTTTTAGATGATGCGATACGGGGATACCTTATGGGGCATGCTTTTTCTCGCGCGCGCGCGGATGAAATATGCGCGTATGCCGCGGGGCGCGCAGGAGTTGCGGTTGGCGCAACCCAAAAGGACGATGCGATTTTCGAGTCTGAAAAGCGCGCGCGCGGCGTCTCCCATGCGCTTGTGAAGGGCGCGCCGTTTTTCTTCCCGTATGCGGAAAAAGCGGCCTCCGACGAGGATATCCGGCTCGAAACAGCGGACAGCGTTATACGGACTCTTCGCGAGCGCCTCTTGGAAGAGGCGCATGTTCCCGCACAGGCGCGGCTTGCCAAACAGGTGAAAAATGTTGTACGAATTACGGAGGCAATGGTTCGCACGAATGTAAACCCCCGCCTTTCCCTTGACCTTATCTTTTTTGAGGGTTCGGAGGGGATGAAGCGGTAGCGGGAAGCGGGCGGGCCGTGGCGACGTTGTGGGGAAACTGTTTACGAATCAGGCTTTTCTTGCGATTCTTTTCGGGGCGGTTGTCCTCGTTGTTTTTTTGTTTGTCGCACTGCCTATGATTTCATCTGTCTTGCACGGGCAGTCGTATTCTTTTGCGGCAATCGGAATGCCGCAAAAAAGCGGCAGCGCGCTCTATCGCTCGTTTGACCGGGGCGAGACGTGGAAGAATGTGTTTCCGCCCAAGGGCGAGAGCCAAAACGGCGCGGCGATTCTTGATTTTGAATATCATCCTCTGCGAAGCGCGGAAATCGTTCTAGGAACTCGGGGTAATGGCCTCTGGCAAAGCCCCAACCTCGGCATTCGCTGGGAAAGAATTCTTGATGATACCGGGTTTCTCACGGAAGAGTCCGCGGTATACGGCGTTACGTACGCAAAATCAAACCCCGCAGTCCTCTATGTGTCCGCAGACATCGGGAATGGGAATGCGGTTTTGCGGTCGAGAAATCGGGGAAAAACGTTTGAAGAAATATATCGCGCCACAAAAGGAGGCGGATCCATTCGGAGAATCGCGGTCGACCCCGCAGATTCGAATCATATTTTTTTAGGCGCGTCAGACGGGGTGCTCTTTGAATCAAGAGACGGAGGCGAGACGTGGCGCGCGCTCGAGCGTTTTTCCGCGTCCATCCGCGGCATATTCATGTCGCAAGGGGACGCGAGCGATTTTTTTGTGTATCTTGAGTCAGGCCACGTGTATCGCACGGAGGATGGAGGCGGATCATGGAAGGAAATTGCATTCGGCGTCGGCGATGAGAAAGGCGAGCGCGCCGTCATGTATATTCCGCAGCCGGAAGGGGAATCGGCCGCGGTGCCCAATTTTTTTACAAATCCTTTCAGTTCCGGAGGAAGCGTATACGATTTTTTTGCCGATCCGAATGATTTTTCTCTTTTGACAGCGGTTACAAAAGACGGAGTGGTCCGTTCGTTTGACGGCGGCGAGACATGGGAGGTGGTTGAGACGCTTGTGCGGCCGGCGGACGAAAGCGGGGGAAGCGCGGCGACGATTCCCGGACGCCATTCTTCAATCGTGTTCTCGCTCGGGAATGATTTTTACCGTTCGGATGATAGCGGGATTACGTGGCGCAAGAAGATTCTTCCGGGCGAGGTCGCAAAACTTATTACCCACCCCGCAGATTCCGAAACGCTCTTTGGTGTGGTAAAATAGGATATATGGATATTCAGAAGCTTAAGCAGTCGTTTGAACACGTGATCGAGTCGTTCAAATTCGAGATCGCATCGCTTCGCACCGGCCGCGCGACTCCTGCCCTCGTCGAAGATATCGAGGTTGAATGCTACGGCTCGTCGCAGCCCTTGAAAGCGGTGGCGTCAATCGCAAGTCCCGGGCCGAAAGAGCTTGTTATCCAGCCGTGGGATAAGTCGGTTCTCCCCGCAATCGAGAAAGCGATTCAGGCCTCGAATCTCGGCATAAACCCTATCGCGGACAAGGATACGGTCCGCCTTGCGCTTCCCCAGCTTACCGAGGAGCGAAGGCGCGAGCTTGCGAAATTTTTAGGGAAGCATACGGAGGAGGCAAGGATAAGAATACGGCGCGACCGCGAGGACGCGCTTCGCGACGTAGACCGAAAGGAGAAGGCAAAGGAGATTTCTGAAGATGAAAGATTCCGGCAAAAATCAGAGATTCAAAAAGCGGTTGACGATGTGAATAAAAAGATTGAAGAGATCGCCGCGGCAAAGGAGAAGGAAATCATGGCCGTATGACCGCCGGAGCACTTCCGTCTGTGTTTGCGATTTGGAAGCCGAAGGGCATTTCTTCGAATGAGGCGCTCACGCGCCTCAAAAAAATGTGTGGCACCAAAAAGGCGGGGCACGCAGGCACGCTCGATCCTTTGGCCGAAGGCATTTTGGTTGTCGGCGTCGGGCGCGACGGGACAAAAGCGCTTTCGGAGCTTCTTTTAAAGGAAAAGGAATATAGTGCGGAGATTATGCTCGGCGTCCGGAGTACGACTGATGACGAAGAAGGCGAGAAGACATATCGCGACGTTTCAAAAATTCCCACGCAACACAGCGTTGAACGGGCGATTTCGCATTTTATTGGCGAGATCATGCAGGTTCCTCCGCGCTACAGCGCTGTTCATGTGAAAGGGAAGAAAGCATACACGCGCGCGCGAATGGGAGAAGCGTTTTTGTTAGCGCCGCGGCCGGTACAAATCAAATCAGTTGAAATTCTTTCATATGTATGGCCGAAGCTCTCGGTTCAAGTCGTAACAGGCCCAGGCGCCTATATCCGCGCGCTTGCGCGAGATATAGGGGAAGAGCTTGGAACCGGCGGGTATCTTTCTTCTCTCGTGAGAACGCGAGTGGGGGATTTTACGAGAAAAAACGTGATTCCATTCGAGGCGTTATATGGATATGAATCCCATTAGAGGCCGCGGTCGCGTAACTCTCATGAGAGTTCATATAGATTGAAATTATATAATTTTTGAATTATAACAGGTAGCGGGAATGGATTGACCGCGACCTGCCTCTAACGGGATGAAAAAAAAGCGGCTCGATGACATATTGATTGAACGGGGCACTGTTGAAGATCGGCAGGGCGCGTTTATTGTTGTTACCGAGGGGAACGTATTTGTGGGCGGTCAAAAAGCGGTCTCCGGCGCGCAGATGGTTGATGTGGGCGCTGATATCCGCGTACGCGAAAGCAGAGCGTATGTGGGGCGCGGCGCATATAAACTTGAGGCGGCGATAAAAAAATTTGAAACAGATGCACAGGGGAAAGTCTGTCTCGATATCGGCGCGGCAACCGGCGGCTTTACCGAGGTTTTGCTGAATCACGGCGCAAAAAAAGTGTATGCCGTGGATACCGCGAAAGGAAAGATGGCGTTGAAGCTTCGGGAGGACCCGCGCGTTGTCTTGATTGAAGGAACAGACATTCGCGCGCTCAAAAAATTGCCCGAAGAAGTAAAAGTTGCTACGATAGATGTCTCGCTTATTCCGCTCCAGGAAATTTTGCCGCATGTGAAGCGATTTTTGGCGGATACGGGGGAGGTGATTGCGTTGTTGAAGCCCCAGTACGAAACGCGCGATCCGAAGATCCTTCGCCACGGCGTAATAAAAAATACGCGCGACCGTAAAAGGGTACTTGATGGGTTTTTGCGCTTTGCGCGGGATTCGGGTTGGGATGTGCGCGACTATATCGAGTCCCCAATCCGCGGAAGCAAAGGAAATGTGGAGTATTTGATCTACCTCAGGATAGCTTAATATATGACGTTTTTCTTCATTCTTTTTGTCATATTTCTCATCTCGCTTTTGATCCTCGCGCACGAGTGGGGGCATTTTTATTCTGCGCGTGCGCTTGGCGTAAAAGTGGAGGAATTTGGATTTGGGTTTCCGCCGCGCGTATTTTCAAAAATGAAAAACGGCGTGCGCTATTCATTCAACCTCCTGCCGTTCGGCGGATTCGTGCGGATTTTCGGCGAGCACGGAGAGGAAGAAATGTCTCGTGAGAGCTTTGCCTCGCGCGCCCCATGGCAGCGCTTTATCATACTTGGCGCAGGGGTTTTTATGAACGCCGTTCTTGCGTGGGTCCTGTTTTCCGTATCCGCGGGAATCGGCGTGCCGCAGGTCGTCGAAGGGGGAGACGGCGAAGTTCCGGTTTCCATTTTATCAGTAGCACCAGGATCTCCAGCTGAATCCGCAGGCGTCAAATTCGGCGACCGAATTTTCAGCCTTTCAGAAGGGAGCGATGTGATTCGTGTCGTGTCGGGAGAGGACGTATCGGAATTTATAGGTTCTCGCAAGGGAAAGATCGTGACGCTCACGGTTATTCGCGGAGAGGAAACAAAAGTTTTTTCATTGCTCGCGCGCGAAAATCCGCCTGCGGGCGAAGGATCCCTGGGCATTTCCATGGGGTATTTGGATGTGCGAGTCGTCCCGTGGTACCAGGCGCCCTATGAGGGCGCAAAGACGCTTGGCAGAAGCATCTGGGCGACGCTCTATGGGTTTTGGTATTTGATATCAGAGCTTTTGCGGGGCAGGACGTCGGTCCCCGTGTCAGGCCCCATCGGCATATTCGCGTTTGCAAATGACATCCGGCCCCTCGGCGTCTCGTTTTTTCTCCACTTCATGGGGATTCTTTCGGTGAATCTCGCGATCCTCAATTTTTTGCCGATTCCCGCGCTCGACGGCGGCCGCGTCGCGTTTTTGATTTTTGAAAAGATCCGTGGCAAGCGCATAAATCCGGCATTCGAAAACTATGCGCACTTCGCGGGTTTCGCGATTCTTATACTTCTCATGGTGCTCGTCACCTATCGCGATATTCAGACGTTTTTCTAGAGCTATACAAGTCTTGTCCTAGAAATATGCGTGTGATATAATTACCCCATGGATATTGTTGCCATACTGCAAAGCAAGCCAGTTCTTATAGGGCTTCACCTTGGGTTTGCTATTGTTGGAATTGATGCATTTTTGTGGCTACTGGGGAAATTTAAAGATGATGGCGGGTCGCGAAAAAGCAGGATTGGCACTGCGGCAATAGGGGTTGCCGCTTTCATCGCAAGCTGGCTTGCCGGCGGCTATTACTACGTCGTGTATTATGGAGTGTTTGTGAAGCCGGTAATCAAGAGCGGTGTTGCGCCGTGGGTGCACAATATCATCATGGAGGCAAAGGAGCATATTTTCCTTTTTGTTATTCCGCTTGCAATGACGGTATTGTTCATTGCATTGCTTGAGAAAGAGGATATGGAGCGGCTCGGGCTCCGCCGGCGTGCCCTGTGGCTTTCCGGCGCCGTTGCCCTTTTGGGGCTTCTCGTTGGCGCGATGGGGTTTGTAATTTCTGCCGCGGCCCGCTGGGGAGCAATCAATTAACGCATCAATGAATAAACCAAAACTAATCATTTCATCGGCATACGCGGCGATTATCACTATCGTCTTTGTGGTGGGTATTACCATTTGGGCGGAACTTTCGGCGCCGCTCAAGGATTGGCTCAAGAATTTTTCCGGTCACCACTGGACATCAAAAAGTATTTTTTCCGTACTGCTCTACGTGGCTCTAGCCATGGCGGTGTATGTGTCGCCCTATGCCCGCGACGACAATCGTCTCAAGGGAACACTCGACGTTCTTTTGGCATCTACCGCATTCGGTGTCGTTGTTCTTACGCTATTTTACGCGGGGCACCATTTCCAGCTTTTCTAATGGTGTATGCCGCATTATGGGTTTATCGTCAATTGCGCGGGGTTTGCCTGATGCTATTGCAAAAGCCCCGGTTATTTGCTATAATAATAGGAGCGAAGTATTAAAAGGATATATCCTCTCAAGTAGGCCATCCCGGAGCGTTTCTGGGTAGAGGAACGTTATGGGATGGCCTTTCGGATAATCTATTTTAAGAAACGCAAGGTCGTTTCTAAAAACATTGAAAATCGAATCCGAAGGGACGAGATCCGAAGTGTATGCTTTGAATCTCACTCATAGTTTCGTATTTTCTCACCACAAAGTGGCGTTTCAAGACAACGCGGGTGGCGGATGGCAGGATCGGCAGATGTTCGATGTTACCTGCTCGAAGTGTGGCAATGCGGCGCAAGTGCCGTTTCAGCCAACACCGGGCCGGGACGTCTATTGCCGCGATTGCTTCCGCGAGATGAATCCGCGCCGGGATACCCGAGGTCGCGGAGGATTCCGCTCTCGGTAATCTCAATACAAAAACCCTTTCAAAGGGTTTTTGTATTTCAGGCGAATTTCTTTCGATTCCGCGCCGTGCTATTATTCTAGTATGCGTGATTCCTATACCTATCTCATTATTGGCGGCGGTATCGCTGGCGTGGGCGCGGCAGAGGCGATTCGTTCGCGCGACCGCGACGGCACGATTGCGATCCTTTCCGCTGAGCCGTACCGTCTCTATTCCCGGGTGCTCCTTCCGCGCTACGTCAGGGGTGAAATTGAGCGCGATCGCATGTTCTTGCGAAAAGAAGGGGACTATCAGAAAGAGCGGATTGATTTTTTGCCGAACACGAAGGTTTTGTTTGTGAATACGGAAAAAGCCGAGGTCGGCCTTTCGGACCATAAGACCATCGGCTATAAAAAACTTCTTATTGCTTCCGGAGGGGACATCGCGCCGTCGAATCTCGACGGCTATGACGAGTATGTGTATCGTCTGCAGACTCTGGATGATGCGGATCGGTTGCGCGAGCGATTCCGCGCGAAGAAATTCGAGTTTCCGATTGTGATTGGCGGCTCGTTCATCGCGCTTGAGTTTTTGTCTCTTTGCGCGGCGTACAACGTGAAGGCGCGGGTCCTTTTTCGTTCAAAGCATTTTTTCTCGCGGATCGCGGGTCCGCATGGCGGGGAATTTATGCGCCGGCTTTTCATGGATCATGGATTTGAGGTTATCGCCGAGGATGAGGTTGAAGACGCCGCGGAAGGCGAAGGATATTTGCATATCACTACGAGGCGGCTCGGAGCGTATGACCACGACGCCGTATTTTCCGCCGTAGGCCTCAAGCGAAATAGCGACTTTTTGGCGGGGACCAAGGTGGAGCTTGGAACCGGAGTGAAGACGAACGAATTTCTTGAGACCGCCGCGCCCGCCGTGTTTGCGGCAGGAGACGTGGCGGAATATTTTGATCCACTCTTTGAGAAGCACCGGATAGTGGGGAATTGGGCGAATGCGTTTTTGCAGGGGAAGCTCGCGGGCCTCAATATGACGGGGGATCATCTCGCGCTTCGCGTCGTATCGTCATATTCGACGACCCACTTTGGCCACGCGATTAGCGCGCTGGGGGATTGCTCCGATACCGACGGCTCGTTTGAAAAAGCCGATTTTCAGAAAAGCACCTATGAGCGGTATTTTTTCCAAAAAGATCGTCTGATCGGCGCCGTGCTTATTAATAGGAATGATGTTCGCGCTCATGCGGCGCGCCTCATCGAAACGCGTTCTCCCTTGGGGGAGTATCGCCGCGCATTCGGACACGCCGCGTTTGACATTCATAAAATTCCCGTTGTAGAATCAATATGATCCGATGCATGGCGATCGAAAAAACATATGGATGAACTCGACCAATTGAATACTTCTTCACCCCAAAGTCCTCCGAAGAAAGAAAATACCTACCTTATCCCGGCCTCCATCATCGTAGCCGGGGTTATTATTGCGGGGGCGGTGATATACGCTTTTCCCCCGCGCACGTTCGAGATTGCGGAGACCGATCGCGCATTCAGTTTTTCGGTTCTTGCGGATGAGCTTGGTCTGAATACTGTGCAATTAGTGGATTGTATGAATAGCCGAAAATATGAAGACGAGATATCAAAGGATTACGCTGACGGCGTTCAAGCGGGCGTTGACGGGACTCCGGCGTTTTTCATAAACGGGGTAAAGGTTTCCGGTGCGCAGCCCTTTAGTGTTTTTAAAACTGCCATAGATAATGCGTCGCCTGCAAAAAACGAAACCGAAAAAGCGTCATTCAAAAAGCTCGCGGATGATGACCCAGTATTAGGGAACCCGAACGCCCCGATCACAATCGTTGAATTCGGCGATTTCCAGTGTCACTTTTGCAAGAAATTCCATGACGAGGCGCGTAAGGAGATCATACGGACATATGTAGACACCGGAAAAGCGAATATTGTATACCGCGATTTCCCGCTTGAGGGTATTCATAAGAACGCGCGTCTTGCTGCAGAGGCGGCTGAATGTGCAGACGAGCAAGGAAAATTCTGGGAATATCATGATGCGCTCTACGTGCACCAGGCGGAGTTTTCTCAAGGCGAACTTAAAAATTAATTAACAACAAACGTATGCATAACGTTTCTATTTATACGACCCCGACATGTTTTTACTGCAAAAAAACAAAAGAGTTTTTCGGAGCAAATAATGTTTCCTACACAGAGCGCGACGTGACGACGGACGAAGCCGCGCGAAACGATATGATTGCGAAAACGGGCCAGCTCGCGGTTCCGGTGATTGATGTTGACGGAAAAATTATCATTGGATTTGACCAGGCCGCGCTCAAAAGCGCGCTTGAGATCAGTTAGTTACCAGTAATCAGTAACCAGTTACTGGTTACTAATTCATGCTCTACGATATTATCATCATCGGCGGGGGACCTGCGGGAGTTGCATCCGCGGTCTACGCCGCGCGAAAACAGCTCGCGGTACTCATGATCACGGAATCCATCGGCGGCCAGTCCGAGGTTTCCGCTGACATCGAGAATTGGATCGGAGAAAAAAATATCTCCGGTTTTGATTTGGCAAAAAAATTCGAAGAGCACGTTCGTGCATACCCGGACCGAGTCGAAATCAAAATGCCGGAGCGTGTCATTGAAGTGAGATCAATTAAGTGCGAGGTAGGCGAAGACCGCGTGTGCGATTTTGAGGTCAAAACCGACAAGGGGAATACGTATGAAGGAAAAACGGTGATGCTTGCCGCAGGCGCTAGGCGCCGGAAACTGGGTATTCCCGGAGAAGAAACATTTGCCGGAAAAGGCGTT
>MHQD01000007.1 GCA_001822215.1 Candidatus Sungbacteria bacterium RIFCSPHIGHO2_01_FULL_50_25 | reverse complement strand
CAAATTCTTTGAAAGTTCTGACTTTGACTGTCATATTCGCTCCTTTCAAGATCTGTATGAATGGTAACAAAGAGAATTTTTTTGTCAAAACAAAAAAGCCGTCCTTCGGGGTCTAAACTCGGCACCAACGGAATAGATTCCGCACGGCCTTCCGTCCGTGGCACTTCGTACTCTTTCCGTCCGTTTTCGCGATGCGCTTCTACGCCGCGAAAACGTCCGGCGGCCTATATATTTCTTCCGTCCCGACTTCGTCGGGACTCCAGGCCGGCATTCATCCGCGGCCTTGCGGCCGCGGTGTTCTGCCAGAAATATAAAAAGTCATTTTGCTTTCATTCTTGCAAAATCCATGGATTATTTTATGGGTTCGCACCTAAGTCCTCCCACTAGGAATCGAACCTAGGTCAATTGCTTAAAAGGCAACTGCTCTGCCATTGAGCTATGGGAGGACTTAAGCGTGAAATTTTTAACGAAGCAATTCCGTCAGAAGCAAAGATATTTGCTTCTGACCCATTGAGCTGGGGATGGAAGCAGTAAAATGGTACAGTAAAAATAGCATAAAATCAAGTAGTCTACTATACTATTCTTTATAAGTGGCATTAATCATTATGAGGGGAAATAAAAAAATCCGGGTAGGCATTCTTTTCGGAGGAAAATCGGCGGAGCATGAAGTATCTTTGCGAAGCGCAAAAAACGTATACGAGGCGCTCGATAAGGAAAAATACAAGCCGGTTTTAATCGGGATTGATAAAAAGGGGAAGTGGCTTTTGGAAGACGGGTCGCGATTTTTGCTTGAACGCGGGAATGCAGGCCAAGAAGAAAGGGGCGAGTCTGTCGCGCTTGTTCCCCAAAGCGAAGGCAGGGTAACGAATTTTGAGCGCCCGGGCTCGAGCGAAACAATAGACGTCGTATTCCCGGTTCTTCACGGAACGTTCGGAGAGGACGGGACGGTCCAGGGGCTTTTGAAATTAGCGAATATCCCGTTTGTCGGCGCCGGAGTTTTGGGTTCTGCGGTTGGGATGGATAAGGACGTCGCGAAGCGTCTTTTGCGCGACGCCGGGATTCCTATTGCGCGGTTCAAGACGTTCCGAGAGGGGGATACGGTGGAATTTCAGGAAATCGTGCGTGCGCTCGGAGTGCCGCTTTTCGTAAAGCCCGCGAATCTCGGGTCCTCGGTCGGCGTTCACAAAGCGCATGATGAAAAAGAATTTCGCGCGGCGGTCAAGGATGCATTTCGCTACGACAGAAAAATCCTTGTCGAGGAATTCATAAAAGGACGCGAGATCGAATGCTCGGTTCTCGGGAACGAAGACCCGATTGCGTCTTTAGCAGGCGAAGTGATACCCACGCACGAGTTTTATTCCTACGAGGCGAAATATCTTGATGAAAACGGCGCCGCGCTCGAAATACCGGCAAAACTTCCGTCGGAAATCATGAAAAGGGTTCAAAATACGGCGGTCCGTGCGTTTCGGGCGCTTGAGTGCGAAGGGATGGCGCGCGTTGATTTTTTCCTCAAAGAAAACGGCGATTTGTTCGTAAACGAGATTAATACGATTCCCGGATTTACCTCGATCAGCATGTACCCGAAGCTTTGGGAGGCGACGGGGATTTCATATTCCGAGCTTGTTGATCGGCTTATTCTCCTTGCAATTGAGCGTTTCGGGCGCGAGTCGCGGCTTGAAACGAGCTACGGGCAGTAATCTTCTGGAATTTTATCTCTTTTCGTGATAATCTTGGAAAAGCAGCGTTCCGATGGCGGGGCGCTTCTGTTATGGCTCAAAAGACGGAGAAACCGAAAAAAGTCGGGCTCGCGCTCGGAGGAGGCGGAGCAAAAGGGTTTGCCCATATAGGAGTCATCAAAACGCTCGTTGACGCCGGTATTTCGATTGAATATATCGCCGGAACGAGCATGGGGGCCTTGGTCGGCGGGTATTACGCCGCGACGAAAAATATCCGGCGGCTCGAAGCGCTCGCAACAAACTTTGACGGGAAAAAATATTTTCCTTCCCGTGACGTGGTGCGCGATCATGAAGGGGTTTTTTTTCGGGATGCATCAATCGAGCACGTCTTGGAAGAAGAATTTCACAATATAAGGATTGAGGATCTTCAAATCCCTTTTGTTGCGATTGCAACAGACGCAAAAAATGGAGAAGAGGTTCGGATCTCGAAAGGCAAGCTTGTCCACGCGGTTCGCGCGAGTACCGCCCTCCCCATCATATTCAGCCCGGTGGAGCTCGACGGACGGCTTTTGATCGATGGCGGACTTGCAAATCCTGTCCCCGCGAATGTGGTTCGCGAAATGGGCGCAGAGTACGTAATCGCGGTTGACGTGTCGTCCAAGTGGCTTGATCAGCCGGAGAAAATGATGGAGGTCCGCGACATGTATTCCATCATTACGAATTCGTTTTCCGTGATCGAATACCAGATCGGGAAAACCGCGCTTAAATCGGCTGATATCGTGCTTCGCCCGTCGGTTATGAAGTACGAATGGATGTCGTTCCCGCAGGCGCGGGAAATTCTGGAGCGCGGGGAATGGATCACGGATTATTATCTCCGTGACATTCGGAAAGGATCGGGGTACATAAAGACATTTGCAACCCCGATTGAAGAATTTATTGATTTCTTTTTTGGAAAATGAATAGTCGAACTCGAACAATCGATGCGGTCGGGAAAATCGGAGAAACCGTCATCCTCAAGGGGTGGGTTGATTCCAGGCGCGACCACGGGAAGCTTATCTTTATCGACCTTCGAGATCGGTGGGGAAAGGTGCAGGTTGTGTTTAGTCCCGCGCAAAAGGAAACGCTCGAGGCCGCAAATCGCCTTAGGCCCGAATGGGTCGTCGAGCTTGAGGGTATGGTGAAAGAGCGCCCGAAGAACATGATAAATCCGGATATCGAAACTGGAGCAATTGAAGTTGAGGCGATGAGGCTTGCCGTTCTCGCCGAGGCAAAGACCCCGCCGTTTCCGTTGGATACCGACGGCCGCGAGATCGAAGAAGAAACTCGCTTGAAATACCGCTATCTTGATCTTCGCCGCGAGCGGATGAGAAAAAATATTCTCTTGCGCCATACAGTAACAACGCTTGTCCGCGAATATTTAAATAAAAATGATTTTATTGAGATTGAAACGCCGCTTCTTACGAAAACGTCTCCCGAGGGCGCGCGCGACTTTCTTGTTCCGTCGCGGCTCTATCCGGGAAAGTTTTTTGCGCTTCCCCAAGCGCCCCAGCAGTATAAACAGCTTTTGATGATCGCGGGATTTGAGCGCTATTATCAGATCGCGCGGGCGCTCCGCGATGAAGATCAGCGGGGTGACCGCCAGCCGGAGCATACGCAGATTGATCTTGAAATGTCTTTTGTCAACGAACGTGACGTCCTTGACATGGTGGAAGGAATGATGATTTTTGTCGCAGAAAGTGTCGGGAAAAAAGTTTTGCAAAAGCCTTTTCCGGTGCTTACCCATGAGGAAGCGATGAAAAAATTTGGCGCCGATAAGTTTGATTTTCGCTCGGACCCGAAAAATCCGGATGAGCTTGCGTTTGCATGGGTCGTTGATTTTCCGCTCTTTGAGTATGACGAAAGCGAGAAGCGCTACACCTTTGCGCATAACCCTTTTTCTGCGCCAAAAGCAGAGCATGTCGAAAAGCTTATGAAAGGAGAAGATTTGGAAAGTCTTCGCGCACGGCAATACGATTTGGTCTGCAACGGATTCGAGCTTGCGTCCGGCGGGGTCAGGATTTCAGACCCCGCGGTCCAGAGAAAAGTATTTGAGATTATGGGGCTTACCCCGGAAGAAACCGAAGAGCGGTTCGGGCATCTTATTAGCGCCTATGAGTTCGGCGCGCCGCCGCACGCGGGAATGGCGCCCGGGCTTGATCGCTTAGTCATGATTCTTGCGGGCGAGTCCGCAATCACCGAGGTCATCGCATTTCCGAAAACAGGAGCGGCGCGCGACCCAATGATGGATTCGCCTTCAGAGGTTCCGGAAAAGCAACTGAAGGAGCTCCATATAAAAATTCGGGAATAACAGACACATTTGTGGCCTACGTTTTCAAACACGAGAAGTTCGAGGGGCCTCTTCAGATTCTCCTTGAGCTTATAGAAAAAGAAGAGCTTTCGGTATCCGAGGTGTCTCTTGCAAAAGTAACAGACGAGTATGTTTCGTATATCAAGTCGCTCGGCGCGATAGATCCCGACGAGCTCGCGGAGTTTCTTGTTGTCGCGGCACAACTTATGCTTTTGAAATCGCGCTCGCTTCTCCCCGAGCTCGCATTGGACGAAGAGGAAGCGGCCTCGATAGAGGAACTTGAGAAGCGCCTCGCGGAATATAAGCGGTTTCGGGCGCTTGCCCAGGGACTTACTGCGCGCGAGCGCGAGGGCGCCCGCATACACGTCCGCGAAGCGTTCATGGGAATGGCGCCGGTGTTTTTTCCGCCGCCCGGCCTTATCGCGGATCATATCAAATCCGCGTTTGACGCATTTTTGACAGCGCTTCCGAAACTTGAGAAACTTGCCGAGGAGCGGATAAAAAAGGTCATATCGCTCGAGGAGAAAATTTCTCATATTCGGTCGTTTCTTATTAATGTCGTTGAACGCGCATTTTCCGACATTGTCCGCGGGACAAAAGAGCGCACCGAAGTCATCGTGAGCTTCCTCGCGATTTTAGAGCTTGCGCGCCAGCGTTTTGTTGATCTTGATCAGGAGCGCCCGTTCGGGGATATTGTTATTAAGCGAATTTGATTGTATGTCGGAGAGCGAATTGAAATTAGCATCCGTTCTTGAATCCCTTCTTTTTGTTTACGGCGAGCCGATTTCTGTTGAAAAGCTTTCAAAAGTGACCGGGCGGAGCAAGGATGATATCGAACACGCGATTAAAGAGTTAAAAAAAGGACTTGAGGGCCGCGGCGTTCTCATACTTGGAAAAGAGGAGAGAATTCAGCTCGGCACGCTGCCGGAGCACGCCGGATATATAGAAAAGCTCATCAAAGGAGATTTTTCCGAAGAGCTTTCAAGGGCTGCAATCGAGACAATCGCGATTATCGCGTATAAGGGGCCTATTTCGCGCGCGGATATCGAGTATGTCCGCGGGGTTAATTCATCGTTTACACTCCGAAATCTTATGCTTCGCGGCCTCATCGAGCGCATAGAAAATCCGAAAGATGCGCGCGCATATCTTTATAAGGTGAGTTTCGAATTTCTTCAGCATCTTGGATGCGCGAAAGTTGATGATCTTCCGGGTTTTGAGGAATTCAAAGCGCGCGCAATAGAAATTTTTGAGGAAAAGACGGCGGACGCTTCCCCTTCTCCGGCGGAGGGACATACTGTATGACGAATCAAGAACGGATTACGGTGCTTGTGAGCGTACTCGTACTTTCGCTCATCATCGGAAGCGGGCGGTTTTTGGGCCGGGCGGATTTCAGTTCGTCTAGAGAAGCCGCGTTTGAGCTTGGTGCAATAAAGTCGCAGGAGAGCGAGGTTTCAGTAAAACCGTTTGATCCTGCAGAACTCGGGTGGGAATTGGTTGCGGCTTCGTCGTCGTGGCCCGCCAGAGATTCTCATGCGGCGGCGGTATTTAACGGGAAGATGTGGCTCGTCGGCGGGCTCAATGGGAACAATCTTTCATTTTCAAACGGGCAGGTGCCGTATGCGGACGCCGAATATTTTAATGACATTTGGTATTCGGAAGATGGAAGTACATGGATTGAAGCGCTTCGCCGCGCGCCGTGGCATCCAGAGCGCTCGCAGCAGCTCGCGGTATTCCAAGGAAAGATGTGGCTTATCGGCGGGTGGGGGCCGGAAGGCGGGTATGCAAAAGAAATTTGGGCGAGCGAAGACGGCATTCACTGGAATTTTATTATTCCCGAGGGCGGGATTCCGGAGCTTGAAGGGCACGAGCTTATCGTGTTCCATGATCGGCTCTGGCTTTTTGGCGGCGTGCGCTATTCGGACAGGACGCTTGTAAACGAGATCTGGTCTTCAGAAGACGGCATCCGATGGGAGCGCGCGGTGAAAAGCGCTCCGTGGCACCCGCGATGGGATTATGCGCTCGCTGAATTCAAGGGGTTTTTGTGGCTTACCGGCGGCATGGATCTTGCGGGAAATGAATTCAACGACATATGGCGGTCAGAAGACGGAATTCAATGGGAGCGCGTTTCCGGCGAGGCGCCGTGGGCTCCGCGCCAGGGACACGCCGCTCTCGTATATAAAGACCGTTTGTGGCTCGTGGGAAGATTTGATGATTCGACAGACGGAGGTGTGAACGATGTGTGGTTTACTGAAGACGGCATTTCGTGGCAGAAAACGAAATTCGATCCCGCGTGGCGCGGCAGGGAGGATCATAAAGTACTTCTCTTCAATGATCGGCTCTGGCTTTTCGGCGGGATGACGTCTGATTGGCGCTGGTCGAACGAGGTGTGGCGGTCGCGTTTTCCGGAATAGATTTTCATATGCAATTTACTCCTTCAGGAGCAATTCTCATACTTTCTTCGCTCATAGCTCTCGGCGCCGCATATTTCGGCGGATCTTTTGTTTCTGAAACAGCTGAAGAATACCGCTACGCGGCGCTTACCGCAGCCGAAACAGGCATCTTGAAAAAATGGCAGGAGTCTGGAGGGATCCGCCGAGAATTGCGCTTAGGGTCAGAAGGAACAGACGTTATGCTTCTCCAATACGCGCTTCGCCGGACGCCCGAAGTGTACGAGCATAACCGCGTTACCGGGTATTTCGGAGCGGCGACGCAGGACGCCCTCAAGCGCCTTCAGGCGCGCTTGGGCCTTCGCGAAACCGGCGTTCTTGATGCAGACACCAGGATAGCGGTGAATAACCAGTATTTTTCTGATCTCTGCCCGGAACCGAACGGCATTTCTCCTGATTTGACGCTCGCGAATGTCGATAAAGCAAACGGCTTGCGGGATGATTACGTTCCGCCGGACCTTATCCATGCCTCGCCTCGTATCCGGACAACGGGCGTGGCATGTATGCGGGCTGATGCGCTTCGCGCTCTCGAGGAGCTTTTTTCTGATGCGGAAAAAGGAGGAATATATCTTGCGGTTACGTCCGGATACCGTCGGCCAGAAATTCAGAGGTTTCTTTTTGATTTTTGGACGTCCATAGAAGGAAGCCGAGCTTCGGATTGGGTTGCGGTGCCAGGACACTCCGAGCACCAGCTCGGTACCGCGGCGGATCTCACCGGTAAAACGATCGGCTACGAGAGTGCGAGCGCGCGTTTCGCTGATTCGCCGGAGGATAGATGGTTGAGGCAGAATGCGTATAGATTCGGATATATATTGAGTTATCCGAAAGGGAAAGAATCAATAACAGGCTACGGGCATGAGCCGTGGCATTACAGGTTCGTGGGGCGAAGCGTTGCGGAGCAATTGCTTCGAAAAGGGGATACGCTGAATCAATTGCTTTCCAATACGAAGTCAAAACCGCTCCTAAAAGCGTCTGCCGGCGTTCTGTTTGTTTCTGCAGAGGCGTTTTTGCTTGCGAGTATTGATCCGGCGGGCAACGAAGAAATCCTTTTTGCAAAAAACGAGCGCGTGCCGCGTCCAATCGCGAGCATCACAAAACTCGTGACCGCGCTTGCCGCCGAGAAGCTCTATTCGGATTCCGATGTTATTCGGATTTCTTCCGGCGTAATTGGTGGTAGGGGCGATTCGGGGCGTTTCCGGCTGGGGAGTCGTTATCTTGCAAAAGATCTTTTGCGCGCGCTTTTGATCGAATCAAATAACGATGCGGCCGAAGCGTTTATGCGCGCGAAAGGCGAGGAGGCGTTTCTTCGCGAGATGAATGTGATTTCATCCGGTATCGGTCTTCGGCAGACGCATTTCGTAAGCCCATCCGGACTTGACGGAAAAGAAGCAAATATGTCCACCGCGTTTGATATTCGGGTCATTTTGAAGGAATTTGCGCGCCACGGCGAGCTTCTTCAAATCATGCGCGCTCCTTCGGCTGAAATATGCACGGTCGAAGGAAGTTTCTGCTATATAGCGACTACGACAAACGCGCTCTTGCTTGATTCCGAATTCCCGCTGAAGATAAAAGGAGGGAAGACAGGCGAGACTCCGTATGCAAAAAAGAATTTGGCGCTTCTTCTCGAGGCGCCCGCAGAGGGATGGCTACTGGTAAGCGTGGTGCTGGGATCGGATGATCATTTCGGCGATACAAAAAAACTTATCAAGTGGGCGCTCGATTCATACGAGTGGTCCGCAAAATAGCTGGTTTTGAAATGGCGGCTGATATTAACTCATTGGTGAGCGTAGTGAAGGTGTTTGGTCTTGCGGCCGCATCGTTCGTTTTTGCCATGGCGATAACCCCCGCGCTTACCCACTATCTGTACACATACAAATTGTGGAGAAAAAACGTGAGAACCGTTTCTCCGGACGGCACAGGAACTCCTCTTTTTTCCCAGCTCCATGCGGATCGGGAGATCGGGATACCGCGGCTCGGAGGCGTTTTGATTTGGGTAACGACCATTGCGATATCAGTCGGCGTATGGGTTGCTGCGCAAATTACGGAGAGTTCTTTTTGGGATAAGGCAAACTTTTTATCGCGCAATCAGACGTGGCTTCCGCTTTTTATTCTCCTCGCAGCTTCTCTTTTGGGATTGGGAGACGACCTCGCGCAAGTCCTTGGAAAAGGGAAGTACGCCGCGGGCGGAATAAAATTTCGGCATCGCCTTGTCGCAGTATTTTTTATCGCGCTTGCGGGCGCGTGGTGGTTTTACGCAAAACTCGGATGGCAAACAATCTACGTTCCGGGACTGGGCGATATATTCATCGACGGCTGGTATATTCCGCTCTTTATAGGCACCATGATCCTTTTGTTTTCTTCGAGTATCGTCGATGGAATTGATGGGCTTTCCGGCGGAGTGTTCGGAGCGATTTTCGCGGCTTACGGCGGGATCGCTTTTTTTCAGGGGCAGATCGATATTGCGACTTTTTGCGCGGTGATCCTCGGCGCGATACTCGCGTTTTTGTGGTTTAACATCCCGCCCGCGCGCTTTTATATGGGCGAGTCGGGCATTCTCGGGCTTACGACTTCTCTTACTGTTGTCGCATTCCTTACCGATTCTGTTGTTGTTCTCCCGATCATCGGTTTTGTTCTTATGATGGAGGTCGCATCCGATATCATACAATTTGCCTCAAAACGGTTTCGCGGGAAAAAAGTTTTTAAAATTGCGCCAATCCATCACCATTTTGAAGCGATCGGCTGGCCTCCATACAAAGTAACCATGCGCTTTTGGGTAATCAGCGTGGTTACCGCTATTTTGGGAATGGCCATAGCGTTGATAGGAAGGTAGGTACTCTTTGTTGAATACCCAAAACCGGGAAAGGGGGTCAATGCGAGCGAGCGTAGCATTGACGGGTATTGCGAGCACGTTTGAAGCGCAGCGAAAAACGAGCGCAGCCCATACCCAGGAACGGGGAAACGGTAGTTTCCCCGTAGTGGAAATATTAAAACCGCAAGGTTTTAAGGAGAGCGAGCCGGTCCACCTGGTTCGGCGAGCCGCGACGCTTTTGGGTAATCAGCGTGGTCACCGCAATTCTCGGCATGGCGATAGCGCTGATAGGGAGGTAGCGCGGGCTTTCGGCTAGTATTTCCGCGCTTTTTCATTTTCCATGCACCCTATTGTCTTTTTCAGCTGTTGATAGTATTAGTTGAGGTAGTTCATCAAGGGGGCGGATATGCGATGCTTCAGACGATTTATTCTGGCGAGTTTCGTCCTCGTGGCATTCGGTGCTTTCTTTCAGTTTTTCTCTGCTTTTGCTTCTGATGCGGATGAAATCCTGGTTGAAGAGTACAAGAACATGCTCAGCAGGCAGAAGGAGCTTATCGATACACGGCAAAGAATTTTGTTGCTCGATCAAGGTCTTGCTATGCCGAAAGTACTTGATGATGATGCGAGAAAACGCCAACAGCTGCTGGATTCTCTCCTGAAATATATAGTCACATACGAACGCGTATGCGCTCGCTATAACACGGATATGGAAGCGTTCGGAAAACGTTTCGGTTCTCAAGTAAATTCTTCTGGGGCAATAGGTTTGGATCCGTGTCTTCCTCTTTCGGTTTCAAGGAGTCGATGATCTCAAACAACCCGCATACGAGAAATCGTGTGCGGATTTTTAATACGCTGATCTGAAATTGCATCGCAGATATCATACTCCAGGTGAATCTCGTCATAAAATTAAAGTATTTGACAAAAATAAGTTTGCGTGGTATCTTATTGCGAGTAAATCTAAGGAGGGTACAGTGGCTCTTTATTTTTTGGAGTTGTCGCAGACATACTGCAAAGAGACCGATCAAGTTTCGTTTCGCAGGCGGCAGATTGTTGCAAAGCACCTCAAGGATAACTACAAATCGTACAAAAATAGGGACGAGGAAATCCTTGCGAGAATACAAGAGGAGCTTGCAGGCGAGGGCATCGCGGTAAGCGCATCCGATTTCCGCTATGATAAGCTTATTCTTCGCACGGCCTACGCATGGCTCCGGGCGAGCGACGAAGACCGCACTGAAGCGCGAAAGAAAGTGCCGACGGCCATAGCAGGCCAGCTTGAAAAGGACGGTATTCTTACGTGGGCACGCGTGCGCGAGCTTGCCGGGCTTTCAGGACCGAAGAGCGAGAGCGAATCACGAAGAGCACAACAAGAACCGTCTGTTTTGCGCACCGCATTCGCCGATTTTCATGCGGGTGAGGAACTTGCTTCGCTTATCGGAAATCTCGTCCCGCAGATCGAAGGGGTTCTTGAGGAAAATCGCGCCCTTAAGGAGGAGGTTTTCCGGCATTCGGATGAGCGTGGAACGTATGTACGCAAGGTTCAAGACGCGGACGACTATATCGAGCTTCTCGAAGGCGAGATTCTGCGCCTTGAAGAACAGCTCCGCGAGGCGCGGGCAAGTCTCCGCCACGCGCGAAGCACCACGCTTGAAGAGATTGCGCGTGAGCATCCCGAAATTCCCCATCTTACCGTCATCGCCCAGCAGCTCAAAAACGGAGGGACAAAGAGCGTATCAGACCTCGAGAAGCTTCGCGAGAGTCTGCCGACGGAGTATGCGTGGCCGAATGACCAAGGAAGGTTCAGCTACAGCGATCGGTTTTTGCGGGAGCTTGCGGGGTTTGAGCCGCATGAGCAGGAACGAGTGGCTCGCCAGCTTGGAGTTCTCGGGAGCCAGGGGTCTGGGTATGCGTCACTGCATACGCGAAAGATCGAGATGCGGCTTCCGTTCAGCCCGCCGGAATGTTTCGTGTCGCGCGGCGCGGACGATCTCCGTTTTACCTGGTCGAAGAAAGAAGGCGAAATTCTCGTCCACTGGGTCTATCGAAAGGGCGATAGCCGCGTCAGGCAATCAGAAGCGTAAACCTCGTTAGAACGGGCGCTTTGCGAATACGCTCGCGGGAGCGTTCCACTCCCGCGAGCGATCGGGAGACGACCGCCGACGGGAATCGGCGGCGTTCTAACTGGGTAAACCGATTCACATCGTAACAGGTGTGAATTTTTGTTTTCCGAGAGAATGTCACGGGTCTCGCTGATTATTCTGCTTTTTTGACTTTCCCCGCATATACTGTATATTTTTTATCATTGTACCTTTACTTGTGAGGTGGGGATGGCGCGGATAATCGCACGCTGTTCTACTATGGTTATTGCCTTGTTTTTTTTCGCGGCTTTCACATTTGCGGGAAGCATCACTGATGGAATAGGCGCGTCTGAAGACGAGGCATATGAGATACTTGGAAAAACCGCGGCCACGCTTTGGGATCTGCAGGCAGGATTTTTCAAGGCCGAGCAGACGCTCTCCGGCCTCTGGATCAGTCAGGATAAGGAGCTTCTTGTGACGATCCAGCGCCTGCTTGATAGCTATGCAAGTCTTGCAAAGGGGTATAACGAGGTTCATGCGCTGTATGATTTTCGCTTTTCCGATGTTGCGCGGATTCCGAAGCATCAAAAGTACGGAGTGCTTCCCCGCGTGTTCAATCCGCATCCGCCCACTCGCTTTTCAAAGCCGCAGGCATAGCGCGCTATGACGCGCGAGGTCCGGGTATCGGTGCCGGAGCATGCACTTGGGTCCCGCATTGATACATTCGGCGACGCCCAAACCTCACCTTTTGAGGCGAGGTTAAAGGCGTCGCTCAGTATCAACCCTGAGCATACTCCGGCCTAAAGGTCGGAGAGGCGAAGGGTTGATTTCCATCTCGGCGGAACAGCCGCGGTAATTTCGTTGCCGTTTGAGGCAATGGGCGCTCAGGAAGCTATCCGCCAGGAAGCGTTTTTGATGCTCTCGCGATATGGCGAGTATCCGGCCTGGGAATACCAGAAGAGTGATCGCCGCTTTCACGGCACCGTTGTTCTTTCAGATGAAGAAATACAGTACATTTCTCATCTTTCGCGCGCATTGCGGGAGATGCAGCAGTTTTAAAAGCCCTTCAGGAAGTGGAGGGATTTTTCTTTTGAGGTATGGTATACTTTCTGTATGGCATATGACCTAGTCATTCGCACAAGCGGGCTTTTCGACGGCACCGGAAAAAAACTCGAATCAGCGGATATTGCGGTTGAGGGGGATACGATTGCAGCGGTTGGGAACCTCGGAAAAAATCCCGAAGCAAAAGTGGTGATTGACGCCGTGGGCAAATACGTTGCCCCCGGTTTTATCGATATGACAAATCATTCGGACACGCGGCTCACGATTTTCCGATATCCCACCCAGGAATCCATGGTGATGCAGGGAGTTACCACAATCGTCGGCGGCAATTGCGGGGCGTCTTTGGCGCCGCTCGCGTCACCCACCGCAATCCAGGCGATTCAGAAGTGGTCCGACCTTTCTCAACTCAATATCAATTGGGCGAGCGTTGAAGAGTTTCTTGCGCAGGTTGAGGAGTATAAAATCGCTCCGAATTTCGCCACGTGCATCGGATACGGAACCCTGAAGCGCGGAATTACCGGTGACGAGATCCGCGAGCTCACCAAGGAGGAGATTGGGCGCATCAGCTATCTTATTGAAAAATCAATTGACGAGGGCGCGTTCGGCCTTTCGTTCGGCCTTGCGTATGGCCACGAGCACGCATCTTCAACGGAGGAACTTATCGAGGTTGCGGAAGCGGTCGGGAGGAAAAACGGAGTAGTGAAGATACATCTTCGCTCCGAAGGGAAAGATCTGCTTTCTGCGATGAACGAGGCGATTCAGATCGGCCGGGACGCAAACGTTTCCGTCGAGGTGAGCCATTTGAAAGCGATAGGGAAAAAATCGTGGCCGCTTCTTGAAAAAGCGCTCCAGATGGTGAAAAACGCAAACGAGACAGGCGTACGCATCAATTATGATGTTTCGCCGTACCGCTCGACCGGCTCTTCCCTCTATACGCTTGTTCCTGCGTGGGCCCGGGAAGGGGGGTTTCGCGAGCTTTTTGCGCGGATAGACGATCCGGATGAGAAGAAAAAAATTATCGGCGACCTTCGTACATTCACGTTTCATTATGATTCGCTCTTGATCACCACAGCGAAGATAACTGATATCGTCGGAAAAACAATCGTGGAAATTGCCGCAAGTTCCGGCATCTCGAATGAAGAGGCGCTCTTGGAAATCATTCGCGCGAACGACGGACGCGTGACCATAACCGGCCATACGATTTCTCTTAAAAATACCGAGATGGCGCTTACCAATGATTATTCGTTTATCTCCTCGGACGGCGCGGGATATGGCCAGGAAGAAGCAAAATCGGGGAATTTGGTTCATCCGCGATCTTTCGGCACATTCCCACATTTTATTCATCGTTTTGTGAATGAACTTGAAAAAGTGGAAATCGAGCGCGCGATCCAGAAAATAACATCGGGTCCGGCGCAAAAGCTCGGTATCGCAAAGCGAGGAGTCATCGCAAAAGGGAATTTTGCGGACATTGTTGTATTTGACCCGAACCTCATTCGGGATCGGGCGACGTATCGCGATCCGTTCCGTTTCCCCGCGGGCGTTGAATGGGTGATCGTGAACGGAAAAACGCTAGTTGAAAAAGGAAAATTCATCGGGGAGCGGCAAGGACGCGTCTTACGGAAAGGATAGGGCATCTATTTGGAAGAGTCTCTCCGAGGCGGCATTGTTTTTGCGCTGACAAAATGGAACAGGGTACTGGATACACATTTGATGGAAAGCGAGTGCTTGTCATGGGGTTGGGGCTCCATGGCGGGGGACTTGGCGCGGTAAAATTCCTTTTGGATCAAGGCGCCCGAGTGACGGTCACCGACCGAAGGAATGCAAAAGATCTTCTGCAGCCCATGCGGGAACTCGAGTCCTACGCAAAGAAAAAAAAGTGCGATCCCATTCGCTTTGTTATCGGTACGCATCGGAAAAAAGATTTTACCGCCGCTGATTATATCGTAAAAAACCCCGGTGTGCGGCCGGATTCCCCGTATCTTCGGGCGTCCCGCAAAAAGGGCATTCCGATACTTTCCGATATCACTCTCTTTTTTTCGTCGTGCCCCGCGCCAACCATCGGCGTTACAGGAACGCGCGGGAAATCAACAACTGCGTATCTTATCGCTGAGTTTTTAAAGAAACATTCACGTTTCCGCCGCGTCTGGCTCGGCGGGAATATCCGCCGTTCTGTCTTGGAATTTCTTCCGCGGGTGAAGGCGGAAGATATCGTTGTTCTAGAGCTTTCGAGTTTCCAGCTCATGGATCTGGGCGAGATAAGGAAAAGCCCGTCGATCGCGGTTTTTACCAATCTCTTGAATGATCATTTGAATTGGCATCGGACCGCTTCGGAATACGCGCGCGCGAAGAGTTTGATTTTTGCTTTTCAAAAGCCGGGTGATTGCGTGTTTATCCCGTCAGGCGACGCTGCGCTGTCGCGTCTTGTGAAGCGCGCCAAATCGCACATAAATCGGGTTTCGCTTCCGCATGAGTTCGCTCGCGTTGTGTCGCAGAATATCGGAAGCCATTATATTTCATCTGCCGGCCTTGCGGTTGCGGTCGCGCGCCACTACAAGGTTCCTCTTGTGAGGATTCGAGCAGTTTTGAAAAGATTCAAAGGGATGCCGTCCCGCCAGGAAGAAATCTGCGTGCTTCGCGGGATTCATTTTGTGAATGATACTACCGCAACGATTCCCGATGCCGCGATTGCCGCGCTTGAACGATTCTCCGCAATCTCTGCGAGACGCGGCGGAAAAGTGATTCTCATCGCGGGCGGATCTGACAAAAAACTTCAGTTTCGCCGTTTTATGCAGATTGCGAAGCGGCGCGCAAAAAGAGTCATATTCCTGCCCGGTGATGCGACTCGCGGGATGCGCCGCGAATTGAGGCGGCTCGCCGCGCCCGGACTTCCGGTTTTTTACGCGTCGTCGATGCCAGAGGCGGTGCGTATCGCGGCGGCACACGCATCTCGCGGCGATACGGTGCTCCTGTCGCCGGGCGCGGCGAGCTTCGGCCTTTTTTTGAATGAATTTGATAGGGGGGAAGCGTTTGTACACGCGGTAAATCGCCTTTCATGATGGACTGGGTCATCCGCGGCGCCGATAAAAAACTTTTTTGGACCGTGATTGTTTTGTTTGTTGGCGGCATCCTCATTTTATCATCCGCTTCAATCGTTCTTTCCGAGAAACACGCGGGCACATTTTATTACTATTCGCTTCGCCAGCTTCTTACTGGAGGAGTTGTCGGCCTCGCCTGTTTTTTTGCGGCTATGCATATGCCGTATCGCATGTGGCGGAAGTTCGGGGTGTTTCTCATGGTTCTTTCGTTCATGCTGCTCGCGCTTCTCTTTATTCCGCAGTTCGGCTTTTCCCATGGCGGCGCCCGCAGGTGGCTCGCGTTCGGGTCTTTCACTTTCCAGCCGTCCGAGATTCTGAAGCTTTCGTTTATCGTATATCTTGCAAGTTGGCTTGACGCTCGCCGATCAGACGTTGGTTCGGTCGCATACGGGCTCATCCCTTTTTCTCTTATGGTAGCGCTCGTGAGCGTATTTCTTGTTATGCAGCCCGATATTGGGACGCTTCTCATCATCCTTTCGACCGTGGGATTTATGTATCTTCTGGGAGGCGGCAGGTGGCATCAAGTCGGGATCCTTGCGGTATTCGGGATTGTCATTGGTTTTTTTCTCGTCCAGCTTAAGCCCTACCTTTTGAACAGGATTTGGGTTTTTTTCAATCCCGATTTTGATCCTAGTGGTATCGGGTACCAGATTGCGCAATCCCTCATCGCGATTGGATCGGGCGGGATACTCGGCAGGGGATTTGGACAAAGCATTCAAAAGTACAGCTATCTGCCGGAGCCCATGGGCGATTCCATTTTTGCGGTATACCTCGAAGAGATGGGGTTTTTGGGTGCGCTCCTTCTGGTGGGCGTGTTTGCGTTTTTCCTGTGGCGCGGCCTTCATATTGCGCGCCGCGCCCGCGATACATTCGGCAAACTCCTTGCCTCGGGCATTACGGTCGGGATTTTTATTCAGGCGTTTATCAATATGGCCGCAATTTCCGGGCTTTTGCCGCTCACCGGCGT
>MHQD01000006.1:9586-13432 GCA_001822215.1 Candidatus Sungbacteria bacterium RIFCSPHIGHO2_01_FULL_50_25 | reverse complement strand
GGCGACGTTATCACGAACCCCCCGGATTCATCGAATTTTTTGGCCGATGGATTTTGCCCGGCATTGGGCATATATCCAGAGCGTGTGTTTCTGAGAAGACATTTTCGAGCGGGTGGATTTCCGCAATCGGTCCGCAGTTTTACGCAAGGCACTGATGGCGATCGCGACGAGACGCTTCGCAAGAAATTCAGCATTATTCCCGAATCCATACAGGGGAGGCGCGTGTGGATACTGGACGACTCGATTGTCCGCGGAAAAACATCGAAAAGCTTGGTATCGAGTTTGCGCAAAAACGGCGCTTCGTGGGTCGGCATGCTTTCCGGAAGCCCGCCCTTGATAGGTCCGTGCAAAAAAGGAATTGATCTTTCTCACCTTATCGCGGCGAGTGTTCCCGGCTGCGAAGAAGTCGATGTTGAGGCCGTGCGAAAAAGCATCGGAGCTGACTTTCTGGGGTATCTGCCGCTCGAAGAGTTGAAGGCCGCGGTTACTGAGTGCGGCGCCGATCATCGGAATTATTGCTTCGGGTGCTTTGAGGGACGAGAGCCCATTTGGGGAAAGTGGTAATAAGTACAAAAAATACCAACCGCCTGGCTTGCCAGTGCGGTTTTTTTGATTTTTTACCATGAAAAACATACAATATCATCCATGGACGAGCGCGAAAAGAAAAAAACTCTGCCGGAGCTTGAGGAAGAAATCGTGAAGTTTTGGGAGGATAATAAGATTTTCGAGAAAAGCGTTGAACAGAGGAAGGGGAAAAAACGCTTTGTATTTTATGATGGGCCGCCCTTTGCAACCGGACTTCCACACTACGGGCATATTCTCTCGAGTACGGTAAAAGACGTTGTCCCGCGCTATTGGGCAATGAGAGGGTACTATGTTCCGAGGCGCTGGGGATGGGATTGCCATGGGCTTCCTATTGAAAACATCGTTGAAGAAGAGCTCAAGCTCTCCGGCAGAAAGTCGATCGAGAAATTCGGCATTCAAAAATTCAACGAAACAGCGCGTTCGAAAGTCCTTACCTATGTAAACGAATGGCGCAAAACTGTTCGCCGGATGGGGCGCTTTGTTGATTTTGAAAATTCCTACGCCACGATGGATTTGACGTATATGGAATCCGTATGGTGGGCGTTTAAAACGCTCTATGAAAAAAAGTTCATCTATAAGGATTCGCGCACCGCGCTGTTTTGCCCGCGCTGCGAAACCGCGCTTTCTAATTTCGAGATTGCGATGGATAATTCCTACCGCGACCAGGAGGACGATTCGGTCTATGTGAAATTTGAGCTTGAGTCCTCGCCCCGCGAGTATCTTTTGATTTGGACAACAACTCCGTGGACGCTCCCCGGAAACGCCGCAATCGCCGTACACCCAGATATCGAATACACGAAATACAAGATACGAGATACGGTCTTGTGGGCCGCGGTCACGCCGCCGCATGACCCCGGTGACACGCCGGAAATTCTTGGAAAAACAAAAGGAAAGGACTTAATAGGGAAAACATACGAGCCGTTTTTTCGGCTTTCCCGCGACTCTCGCGCGTATCGAGTGGTTGGTGCGGATTTTGTTTCAACCGATGAAGGCACTGGTCTTGTTCATATTGCGCCCGCATTCGGCGAGGAAGACTTCCGCTTGGGAAAAAAGGAAAAACTCCCCATGGTTGAAACCCTTGACACTACCGGGCATTTTGGCGATTCCTATAAAGAACTTTCGTTTCTCAAAGGAAAAACCGCGGCAGGGGCAAATTCGGTTTTGATCGAACGCCTGCGAGAAAAAGGGATTTTGTGGAAGGTCCAGAAGATAACTCATCGCTATCCAATTTGCTGGCGCTGTTCAACGCCTCTTATATATAAGGTAGAGCCGGCGTGGTTTTTGAATATTCAGAAGATAAAAAAGCGGATGCTTGAGGCAAATAAAAAAATCGACTGGCATCCGAGGCATTTGAAGGACGGACGTTTCGGGAACGGGCTCGAAACCGCACCCGACTGGAATCTGTCGCGCTCGCGCTTCTGGGGAACGCCGATTCCGATATGGGAATGCGCGGGTTGCAAAAAAATTCGCATAGTGGGCTCGCGGGACGAGTTCGCAAAGCGCGCAAAACCCGCAAAAAATCGCTACATCCTCATGCGTCACGGCGAATCGGAGACCAATACAAAAGGCATTATATCATACGACCCAAACGCGCACTATCCGCTTACTCTACGCGGAAGGAAGCAGGCAGAGCAGGCGTCGCGTTTGCTCAAGAAAAAAAAGATTGACGTCATCGTAAGTTCGGACGTTCTTCGTACGAAAGAGACGGCGCAAATCATCGGAGGAGCGCTTGGCCTCAGCGTTCAGTATGACCCCCGTTTTCGCGAGATCAGTACCGGGATGTTTGAGGGGCAGTCAACCGGCGGCTATAACAAACTTTTTTCTTCCTCCAAGGAAAAGTTCACAAAATCGTTCCCCGGGATAGAGACGCTTTCAGACGTTCGCACGCGCGTTCTCGCCGGTTTGTGGGATTTGGAGAGGAAATATCAGGGGAAGGTCATACTTATTGTAAGCCATGAATATCCGTTATGGATGCTTTCTGCGGGCGCCTATGGATTGTCCAATGATGAAGCGCTCCGCCTGAAGGAGAGGGGTGCTGATTTTATCGGCTTTGCGGAACTTCAAGATCTTCGTATTCGCGATATTCCGCGAAACGAAACGGGAGAGGCGGATTTTCAC
The DNA here is from genome assembly GCA_001822215.1 of Candidatus Sungbacteria bacterium RIFCSPHIGHO2_01_FULL_50_25. Classification (GTDB taxonomy): domain Bacteria; phylum Patescibacteriota; class Minisyncoccia; order Sungbacterales; family HO2-52-23; genus 2-01-FULL-50-25. Next base: position 10,729 of record MHQD01000006.1, on the reverse strand, counting down.
CTGCCGTATGTGGATGAGGTCGCGCTTCATTGCAGCTGTGGGGGAAATTTGAAGCGCATAAAAGACGTTTTTGACTGCTGGGTTGAATCGGGTTCAATGCCGTATGCAGAAAAACACTATCCTTTTGAAAACAGGAAATTATTCGAGGAAAATTTTCCCGCAGATTTTATTGCGGAGTACATTGCGCAGACCCGCGGGTGGTTTTACACGCTCCACGTTCTTTCCTCTGCGCTTTTTTCAAAGCCCGCGTTTTTGCACGCGGTGACCACCGGAACGATCCTTTCCGAAAAAGGGGAGAAACTTTCCAAGTCAAAGAAAAATTTCCCCGACCCGTGGATTTTATTTTCCAAATATGGCGTTGACGCAATCCGCTACTATTTGATGTCCTCCTCCGTCATGATCGCGGACAACATAAATTTTTCGGAGCGCGATGTCGACGAGGTGTATAAAAAATATTCCCTTATTTCCTGGAACGTTCTCCAGTTTTTCAAGCTCTATGAGTATCGCCTGAAAGGGAAGCCGGCGGCTTCGCGAAAGCCGACGCACGTGCTTGACCGCTGGATATTGTCGCGTCTCCATTCGACTATCTCGAAAGTCACCGCGGCGTTCGATGCATATGAGATTATTGAAGCAACCCGGCCGCTTTTAGATTTTGTTCAGGATTTGTCGCTCTGGTATGTGCGCCGGTCGCGCGAGCGCGTAAAAGCTGATTCGTCTGATGCAATTCGCGCACTTGCGACGCTCGAACGGGTTTTGCATGATTACGCGCGCATTATCGCGCCCGTGACCCCGTTTCTTGCGGAAATTATCTATCGAGAACTTCCGCAAGAAAAGAAATTGTCGGTTCATTTGGAGGACTGGCCAAAAATAGAAAAAAAATTCATTGATGTAAAACTCGAAAAAGACATGGCGCGAGTGCGTTCCATTGTGTCGGAAGCGCTTCGCCTGCGGGCCGAAGCGGGTATAAAGGTGCGACAACCGCTCGCTTCGCTCAAAATCCGAAATCCGAAATTCGAAATCCGAAACCAAAAAGCATTGCTTGAATTAATGAAAGAGGAAGTGAATGTGAAGAGTGTTCTGCTGGGTAGTGAGCTACGGCTTGATACTGTTATTACAAAAGAACTTCGAGAGGAAGGATTTATC
>MHQD01000006.1:0-9552 GCA_001822215.1 Candidatus Sungbacteria bacterium RIFCSPHIGHO2_01_FULL_50_25 | reverse complement strand
AAGACCTTGGACTTAAACCGCGCGATTTAGTGGAGCTTCGGTTTTCTGGCCCGGAAGCTTTTGACCAAATGATCCGGAGAAGCGAGAAGAGTATTCTTCGCGATACGCACGCAACCATTATTTCCGTTGGGGGGAAACGGGAGTTTGATGCAGAGCGGGAGGTTGCGTATAACGAGACAACACTTTGGATTGGTGTAAAAAAGTAACTTATGTATTTCACCGATGCACTAGTGCTTTCAAGGATTGATGTCGGAGAGGCGGACGCGCTTTTTTCTTTGTATACGAAAGAGCACGGGAAGATACGCGCCCGCGCGCAAGGCATAAAAAAGCCGGAGGCAAAACTTCGGGGGCATCTCGAGACGCTGAATATGGCGCGGATCGGATTTGTCGCGGCCCGGTACGGGGAGCGGCTCATCTACGCTGAGGCCGCGCATGCGTGGCCGGGCATCAGGTCGGACATTGAACGTATGCGCGCAGCAATGTATTTTGCCTCTCTTGTCGACGACGCGACGTTTCCTGGCGAGTCGGATCCGGACGTATGGAATCTTTTGCAAAGCGCTTTTCGCGCGCTCGAAGAGCGGGGTTTTGAGAAAGAATCGTTTGAAGCGTTCGAGGCGGGGCTCGTGCGCCATCTTGGATACGGCAGCGGAGGCGACATCGCTATTCTTGGCCTTCGGGTCGCGCGTCCGGTATAATATGCATATATCGGATTTGTATGGCAAAACTTGAAGAACTCGAGAGTGAACTCTATCGGGAGGAGGGAAAAGAAGATTTGGAGAAGCGGAGCCGCAAAAAGATTTTTTTGTCTCTGCCGTCGTCCCATCTTCCCCACGCGTGGAAAGAAGGCGAAGATGAGGGCGAGCAAGCTCCTCGTATCCCGATTTTTGAACGCCGCATGACGAAAATCCTTGTAGGAGTTTTTTTGTCGCTCGTTGCAATCGGAGGGTCGTTCTCCCTCTACTTGTATTTTGGTTCGCGGCCCCAAGAGGTTGAGATTCGCGTTGAGGCGCGGGAAGAGATTGAATCCGGCGAGACGCTTACGATTGCCATTCCCTATAAAAATGTGTCGCGCGCGCCCTTGCGGGAGATTGAGCTTACAATTATACTCCCGCCAGGCACTCGGATAAAAGAAGGCGGATCGGAATACGAAGCGCCTGTGCGGATTGCGAAATCTTTGTCTGATCTTGCGCCCGGAGAGGATCGGCTTGAGGAAATAACCGTGCGAATGTTCGGCCGGGAGGGCGACTCCGGAAAAACAGAAGTTTCTTTGGGGTATCGGCCGGAGAATGTAAGCGCGCGTTTTACCGCGAATGCGTCACAATTCTTTCGCATCGTGCGCGTTCCCCTCGGCGTCACGTGGGAAATTCCCGATACGCTTTCTGAAGGACAGGATGTGAATATGCTGGTGCGCTATTCCTCGAATTCCCGCGATACGTTTGAGAATCTTTCGCTTCGGATCGACTTTCCTCCCGGATTTGCGTTTGAGGACGCAAATCCGAAGCCAAGCGAAGGAACATCCATATGGAATATCGGAACGCTCCGTTCCGGCGGGTCAGGCGTTATTGCGATTCGCGGCAAAATCACCGGGGAAGAGGGCGAAATCAAGACGTTTCGCGGCGGGGTCGGCGTATACCGCTACGATTTGAAATCATGGACGCCGTATTTTGATTCATTCCACGAAGCGAAGATTGCGATAACGCCGCTTGTGGTTCGCGGCCGCCTTGACGAGTCCCGGGTGTCTTCAATCAATGTGGGCGATCTCCTCCGGTTCGAGATCCAATACCAAAATAACACACCGTATCCGTTGAAAGACGTAATCGTAAAATCCGAAATTTCGGGATCCATCCTCGAATTTCAGACGATGAATATATCGCAGGGGGGCGTGTTTGATTTTCCATCGCGGTCCATTATCTGGGGTCCGGCGAACCACGCGCAATTTCGTGAGCTTCCTCCGGGAGGCGCGGGCGTTCTCACTTTTTTCATAAATACGAAGCAGTCGCCTCCGGTGAGAACAGCTGAAGATAAAAATCTCGTTGTCCGGCTCGCGTCGCACATCGAAGCCTCCGGCGTGCCCCGGGAGCTCATCGGAACCGATTTGGCGCATGACGACGTCATTGAATTTAAGGTGAATTCAAAAATTCTTTTTTCCGGCAAAGCGCTCTATACCTATTCTTCGCTTCGCAATAGCGGCCCCGTGCCCCCGCGGGTCGGCCAGAAGACGACGTATGCCGTGCTCTGGGAAATTCGCAATTTCACAAATGGCTTGAAAAACGCAGAAGTCAAAACGTCGCTTCCCCCGAACGTAAAATGGGAGAATGCGTTTATACCGAGCGACCGAAATATCATCTATACCCAATCATCCGGTGAGGTGAAATGGAAGATCGGGACAATCGAGGCGGGCAAGGGCGTTTTGACGCCAGCGCTTACCGCGGCATTTCGTGTCTCCATCATTCCCTCGGAAGTTGACGTGGGCCTTCCCATAACGCTCGTAAACCAGTCAACATTTACCGCGGACGACGATTTTACCGGTAAGCATGCGGAAATGTTTTTGCCGCTTTTCACGACGCAAATCCCTGACGACCCGATCCAGCGAGACGGCGGAGCAGTAAAGCCATAACCATCTGTTTCATATATGAAAGGTGCATCAGAGCTTACTCCTATGGGAAAAATAGTATCCCTCGCGAAAAGGCGTGGTTTTTTGTTTCCCGGTTCTGAAATCTACGGCGGACTCGCGGGCACGTGGGATTACGGGCCAATGGGCGTTGAGTTGAAAAATAATATCAAACAAGAGTTTTGGCGCGCGATTGTGTATAGTCGTGACGATACCGTGGGGCTTGACGCCGCAATTTTGATGAATCCCAAGGTATGGGAAGCGTCGGGACACACCGAGGCGTTTACCGATCCTTTGGTTGAATGTAAGACATGCCACGAACGGTTTCGCGCGGATCACGAGGACGAGATACGCGCGCACGAGAGCGAGCACAAAAAAAAGAAAGAAAAAATTGAGTGGACCGAGCCGAGAAAATTCAATTTGCTCGTTGAGGCGTCCCTCGGCTCAGTCGAGGACGAAAAGACCAAGGTCTATTTGCGCGGAGAGATCACCCAAGGGGTGCACGTGAATTTTAAGAACGTGTTAAATTCCACGAGAGTAAAAATTCCGTTTGGAATCGCGCAGATCGGGAAGGCGTTCCGAAACGAGATTACGCCCGGAAATTTTACGTTTCGCTCGCGCGAATTCGAACAAATGGAGCTTCAATGGTATGTAAAGCCGGATGAGGGTGAATCATTAAAATGGTTTGACTATTGGAAAGAGGAGCGGAGAAGATGGTATATATCTCTTGGGATGCGCAAAGAAAAGTTACGATTTCGCGAACACGCGTCTGACGAGCGCGCGCACTACGCACGCGCGGCATGGGACATTGAGTATGATTCGCCGTTCGGCGGATGGAAAGAATTTGAAGGCATCCACAATCGCGGGGATTGGGATATTACCCAGCACGCTAAGCACTCCGGAGAGGATCTCACTTATTTTGACGAGGAAACAAAGTCGCGCTATATTCCGTGGGTGGTTGAGACGTCAGGCGGGGTTGATCGCGCAGCGCTTTTTTTCCTGATTGATAGCTATCGCGAGGAAGAGGACCGGACAGTTTTGAAATTCCATCCGAAAATTGCGCCGATCAAAGTGGCGGTATTCCCGCTTTTGGCAAATAAAGAAGTGTTGGTTTCAAAGGCAAGAGAAATCTATAAGGAGTTAAAGCTCTCCGTCATAACCATGTGGGATGATCGGGGAAATATCGGCAAGCGCTACTATGCTCAAGACGAGATCGGAACTCCGTGGTGCGTTACAATTGATTTTCAGACCCTTGAAGACGAAACCGTGACCGTGCGGGATCGGGATACCATGGCGCAGGAACGGATTGCCGTGAAAGAATTAAGTGAATATTTTAAGACAAAATTGTTGTAAATGCGAAAAAATCATGTTTAAGAAAACAACACTAGAAAACGGACTCCGCATCATTACGGCTCCCATGAAAGGCACGAATACGATTACTGTGCTTGTCTTGTGCGGCACGGGATCAGACCACGAGTCGCGCGAACTTCGCGGGATTTCGCATTTTCTCGAGCACATGTTTTTCAAGGGAACCGAAAATCGGCCCCGGGCGATTCAGATTGCCGAAGAGCTCGACGGCATAGGATCGGTGTATAATGCGTTTACGTCCCATGAAATTACGGGCTATTTCGTGAAAGCGGAAAAAGCGCACCTCGCAAAATCATTAGACGTGTTATCCGACATTTATAAACATTCGCTTCTTGCCGAAGAGGAAATTGAGCGCGAGAAACAAGTCGTCATCGAAGAGCTTCATCGCGATCTCGATACTCCGGAAAATCATATTTGGTGGATCTGGGAGCGGCTCTTGTATAAAGACCAGCCCGCGGGGTGGGATACAATCGGGATAGAAGAAACAATCCGCTCCTTCACCCGCGAGCAATTTGTGAATTATTTTGAGCATCAGTACACATCTGCAAATACCGCGGTCGTGGTTGCCGGGAATTTTGATGAGGCGTCCATCGGAAGCGATATTGCAAAGCGTTTTGCCGACATCCGAAGCGGAAATCCTATCCGGGAAAAACCCGATGTCAAAGAAGAGCAAGCTTCTCCTGATATTTATCTTGAGCATAAAAAAACGGACCAGACGCATCTTGTGGTGGGGTTTCGCGGCTACCCCGGGCTTCATGAATCAAAATACGCAGCAGAGGTTCTCGGCGCGATTCTTGGAAGCGGAATGTCATCGCGGATGTTTGTCCGGATAAGGGAGCGTTTGGGGCTTGCCTACACGGTTATGAGCGCGCATGAATCGTATTCAAACCGAGGGTTTTTGGTGACATATGCAGGCGTGGATCATACAAATGTCGAGAAAACCATTCGTGCCGTGCTCGAGGAGTATAAAAAAATTCGTGACGAAGGGATTACGCCCCAAGAGCTCCGGCGCGTAAAGGACCAGATACGCGGACGCACGTCAATCACGCTTGAAGCGTCAAACGCGGTTGCAAACTTCGTCGGGCAGGAAGAAATGATGACCGGGAAACCCCTTACTATAGACGAGATATTTGATAAGATAGAGGCGGTAGCCATCGACGATATTTCCCGCGTTTCAAGAGAAATGATGAAGCCAGAGCGCCTTAATCTCGCGCTCATCGGTCCCTTTGAGGACAAAAGGGTTTTTGAAGATATGCTTAACGAGTTTTAAACGATGCAGCAAGAAGGAGATCCGCGAACAATTTCAATATCAACCGAAACGCTTTTTCGGGTGCTGATGGTTGCCGCGGTCATCGTCGGAATTTTTATCGTAAAGGAGGTTGTAATCGCGCTTTTTCTTGCGATTATCATCGCGTCCGCAATCGAGCCGGGCGTATTGTGGCTCAAGGCGCGCAAGGTCCCGCGGCTTCTTGCTGCAGTGCTTATCTACCTAGGCGTTCTCTTTGTTTTCCTCACCGTAATCTATCTCGTCGTTCCGCTTCTCTACGAAGAAGCGCTCCACCTCGCGGCGACATATTCGCTCATTAAACAAAATGTTCTTTCGGGCATTCAGGGATTTTCTTCGTTTCCCCTGCTTTCCTATATCACCGAATCGCTCACTAATGTCTTATTCGTTCCGTCGGAGTATCTGACGAAATTCCAAGGAGGGATTTTCGATGTTGCGCAAGCGGCGTTCGGCGGCGTACTGACGTTTTTCCTCGCCGCGGTATTTTCTTTTTATCTCGTGACGCAGGAGGGCGGGATCGAGCAATTTTTGCGCCTCATCACCCCTGTGAAATACGAAGAATATGTTATCGATCTTTGGCAGAGGTCGCAAAAAAAGCTCGGGCGCTGGCTTCGGACGCAAATGCTCTTGGGCGCAATCGTCGGTATTCTCATTTTTTTCTCGCTCACGTTTCTCGGGATGGAAAATGCGCTTTTATTTGCGGCGCTCGCTGGATTTTTTGAAATCATTCCTGTCGCGGGACCGATTCTTGCCGCGGTTCCCGCGGTCATCACGGCGTTTTTGCAGGATCCGCAGTACGCGCTTTGGATTACTCTTATCTATATCGGAGTTCAGCAGATAGAATCGAATGTAATTGTTCCCGTGGTCATGCGGCAAGCCGTCGGGTTAAGCCCGCTCGTTGTTCTGATCGCGCTTGCGGTCGGCGCGCAGTTAGGCGGGATTATCGGTATTATTCTTGCGGTTCCAATAACGGTCATTGTCGCGGAGCTTGTGAGCGATTGGGATAAAAAGAAAAGGGAGTTGATTCCTGGGTGATTAGCTCGGCGTTATTGGTTTGAAACACGCAAGGCCGTCCAGCGACGGCCTTGCTAAGCGTTCGGCAGCCGCCCTTCGATTCTATCGAAGGGACCGTGCCGTCTGCCTCCACATTGTTTCAAATCAATAACGCCTTTTGTGCTGCTCCCTGGAATCTTGTGAAGGGGGAATAATAAAGGAAGTGTTCGGCGGCAGCCTCCGCATTGCTCCAGAATCGCGATGCCTCGTTCGCATCACCCAGTTGTTTAGAGGAGAAAGTAGACCGAAAGGATGAAAAAGAGCGCCTGGAAGGGAATGCCGATTAAAGGGTATGGGCCTAGGCGGAGGCGCGTATGGAAATAGTCATGGAGCCGCTGAATGGGCTTCAGGAATTCCGCTTTTCGGGTGAAATAGACGCCTTGCAAAAAATCAGGAAGGATCGAGCCCGCGGATATGAGAAAAACCTTGAAAAACGCTGGCCACGATTCGGGCCATAAAAAAAAGAGCAAAACACCGAATCCGATAAGAGCGTCAATTCCGAAACGGGTAACATCTTTCCAAAACACCTTGTCAAAAAAATTCCATTGTATTTCATCCGGGCTTTCTTTGTGTTTGTCCGGAATGGAATGGATTTTATAGTCCCAGTGGGGGATCAAGTCCATGAGGTAATGGGACGCGAGCGACACCAAAAAAAGAAGCGCGGGGTGCGCTGAAGTAATGGGTTTTGTGATTGCGCCCGCAATCACAATATGGGTCGCAAGAGTCATACTCGATAGTTTAAAGTGAAAAGTTAAAAATGAAAAGTGTGGAAAAGAAAAGAGCGCTCGTGGGCGCCCTGCAGTTTATAGTGACGAAATTCCTAGGTACGTACGTATACCACCGATAGTTGCGTTGTGCGCAATCATGAGGGACCCGTCTTGGTCGATCTGGCACTGCCCATCCATAAGCTCGCCATAGTTTACCCAGATCCTGAACCCGCTTCGAATGAAAGTGTTGAGTTTTGTAGTGATTTCCAAGTCGCTCACTATGCACTCGATAAGGATTAAGAATTGCCGTTTGTCATTGATCCCGCAGTCAATCTGGACTGTGCCGAGAATCGCATTGATTCTCCTTTGTATACGTAGCATTGCTTCTCTTTTGTCGCGGGATTCAGCGAGAATTTCTTCGATTCGTGTTACGGTTTCTTTGCCGTGTTGCATCGTGATCTCCTTGCCGTGTGCTGATTTTACCGGTATCATAGCGCTATTAATATGTCAAATTCAGAAAAAAATAGAATATATATTACGACTGCGATCGACTATGTGAATGCGCGGCCGCACGTGGGGCACGCCCTGGAAAAAATCCAAGCGGATGTGATTGCGCGGTTCTTCCGTAAAAAAGGATTTGACGTGCATTTTCTTGGAGGCACTGACGACAACGCCCTGAAAAATGTTTTGGCGGCAAAAGCCGCGGGTGTTTCTACGAGTGAATTCGTTGATACAAACGCAGAGGTTTTCCGGGGACTCAAGGATGCGCTCGGAATTTCGTGGGACGACTTTATCCAGACAACCGAGGAGCGGCATAAAATTGGCGTTGAAAAATTCTGGCGCGCGTGCGACCCGAAAGATATTTATAAAAAAGCATATAAAGGGCTCTATTGCGTCGGGTGTGAGGAATTTAAGACGGAAAAAGATTTGGTGGGGGGAAAGTGTTCGGAGCATCCAAGCACGTCCCTCGAAGAAGTCGAGGAGGAAAATTATTTTTTTCGTCTTTCCACATACGGCGAAAAATTGAAAAAACTCATTGAGTCCGACGAGCTAAAAATCATTCCGGAATCGCGCAAAAACGAAATGCTTTCTTTCATCAGGCAAGGGCTCGAAGATTTCTCTATATCCCGTTCGCGCGCGCGCGCTCAAAATTGGGGAATCCCGGTTCCCGATGACCCGGATCAGGTGATCTATGTCTGGTTTGACGCTTTGTTAAATTACATTACCTCGCTCGGATACGGCTCGGACAACGCGCTTTTCAAGAAATATTGGGAAGAAAACGAAAATATTCTCCACGTCATCGGCAAGGGAATTACGCGCTTTCACGCGATCTATTGGCCCGCGATGCTAATGTCTGCGCGGGTAAAACTGCCGCAAACGATATTTTCCCATGGCTATATTACTATTGAGGGGCAGAAGATTTCAAAATCCGTCGGGAATGTCATTGATCCGTATGATCTTGTGAAAGAATTTGGTGCCGAAACCGTCCGCTATTTTCTTCTGCGCGAAATTCCGGCACATTCCGACGGCGATTTTTCGCGCGTTCGTCTGATTGAGCGCTACAATGGAGATCTCGCGAACGGTATTGGGAATTTGGTTGCGCGTGTTGCGACTCTCGGCGAGCACATAAACCCGCTCCAAATTGATTTTCAAAGTGACATTGAAAAAGAAAGTGACGCCGCCTCGGATGCCGCATTCAAAAAGTACGAGGCATATATGGAGAATTTTCGCTTGAACGAAGCGCTCGGTGCGGCTTGGGAGCTTATTTCATTCGCTGACCGCTACATCAATGATAAAAAACCGTGGACCTTGAAAGAAGGCCCGGAATTCGAACGTACGATAAAAAATGCGACATATCTCATCGGGACGATTACAAATCTCATCGAACCCTTTTTGCCGGGTACTGCGGGAAAAATACGGCAGCAAATCTTATTTAAGGATTCGGTGCTTGAGATAAAAAAAGGCGTGGGGATTTTTCCACGCATTCCTTGAGACACGATGTCCCCGAAGTTTTTTGACATTCATACCCATGTTCAGTTTGCGGCATTTTCGGAAGATGCGGATATTGTAATTCGTCGCGCGCTTGATGCGGGCATTTGGATGGTGAACGTAGGCACCCAGCGCGATACGTCGCAAAAAGCGATTGAAATAGCAGAGAATTATCCGGAAGGGGTCTACGCAACCGTCGGCCTTCATCCGATTCACACGGAACAGTCGTATCACGATCCCCAAGAGCTCGGAACATTCTCACATTCTCAAGAATATGAGAATGTTGTGGAAGGGTTTGTGAGCCGCGAGGAGAAATTTGATTATGGTTATTACAAAAAACTTGCCGCGCATCCGAAAGTCGTTGCTATAGGCGAGTGCGGACTTGATTATTATCGGCTCGCGGAGGAGACAAAGAAAAAACAGGAGGCGGTTTTTCTCGAGCATATACGCCTTGCCGGGGAAGTTGCAAAACCCCTGATGATTCACTGTCGAAAGGCGTTCTCGGATATTATTCGCATTTTGGAACACCGCAAAAGCGA
>MHQD01000005.1:9648-10329 GCA_001822215.1 Candidatus Sungbacteria bacterium RIFCSPHIGHO2_01_FULL_50_25 | reverse complement strand
CGTCATGAACGATCTTCAGGAGACCGGATTTGCGAATCTCCTCGGCCATTCATATCGCTTTTTTACGAATACGTTTACGGGTTCGCTTGTGCGCAGGGTAAATCGGCTCTCCCGCTCGTTTGAAGACATCACCGACCAAATCGGAGGAAATCTCCTTCCCCTTGCAGTTACCATAGCCGGAACACTTATCGTGCTATTCAACAGAAACACGCTTCTTGGCGCGATCCTTCTCGGATGGGTTATCTGTTTTCTTGCCGCCTACTACGGGATCGCCGTGTGGAAAATACGATATGACCGGGCACGCGCAGAAAAGGACTCCGAAGCAACAGGCGCGCTTTCCGATGCGCTTACAAACGCGGTCACCATAAAACTATTTTCAAACTTTGACCACGAAAAAACGCTCTACCGAACCATAACGAACCAGCTCAAACGGCTGAGGATTATCGGCTGGGGCATCGGAGAAGCGGCTGACGCGATCCAAGGAGCCCTCATGGTGGGAATTGAACTTTTCCTTCTCTGGGCCTGGATCCGGCTGTGGCAGGCGGGCGATGTCACCATCGGAGATCTTGTGCTTCTCCAAAGCTATTTGCTTGTTCTCTTCCACCGTCTTTGGGATTTCGGCCGCATGATCCGGCGAATCTACGAAGGATTAGCAGACGCCGCGGAAATGGTTGAAATCCT
>MHQD01000005.1:0-9633 GCA_001822215.1 Candidatus Sungbacteria bacterium RIFCSPHIGHO2_01_FULL_50_25 | reverse complement strand
CGTAAAAGACCGGCCAGCCGCAAAAGAGCTTCGGGTGCATGAAGGAAAAATTGAATTTGCCGACGTCACGTTCGGATTTCACCAAACCCGGAATGTCCTGAAAAATTTCACCCTCACGATCGCGCCGGGAGAAAAAATCGCGCTCGTCGGTTCCTCCGGCGCAGGTAAAACAACGATTACCGCACTCCTTCTGCGCTTCCACGACGTTGATGGAGGAAAAATTTTGATCGACGGGGAAAATATCGCGGACGTGACGCAAAAGAGCTTGCGCAAAGCCGTTGCGCTCGTACCCCAAGACCCGATTCTTTTTCACCGAACTCTCAAAGACAATATCCGCTACGGACGCCTTGATGCCGCAGACAACGAAGTAATCGAGGCGGCAAAAAAAGCGCACTGTCATGAATTCATTTCCCGCCTTCCCTACGGGTACGACACCTACGTGGGAGAGCGCGGAATAAAACTCTCCGGCGGCGAGCGCCAGCGCGTTGCGATTGCGCGCGCAATCCTCGCGTCGTCCCCGATCCTCATTCTTGACGAGGCAACATCGAGTTTGGATTCGGAGGTCGAATCCCTGATCCAGGACGCACTCCGGAATCTCATGGCGAAAAAAACCGCGATCGTAATCGCGCACCGCCTCTCGACAATCGTCCAGATGAACAGAATCATCGTTGTGGACAACGGAAAAATCGCCGAAACTGGAACGCACGACGAACTCATCCAGCACAACGGAATCTACAAACGCCTTTGGTCTTTGCAAGCAGAACGTTTTGTCGGAAGAATATAGACCCCCACAACTTTCTGCCTGTTATTTTCGCCAACACGAATCTATTGAAGTCCGACTTCAATATATTTTTCGATAAAAGAAAAAGTGCGCCTTTAGCGCACTTTAAGATCTTCTGGGCCAAACTCTATGTTTTTTGACTTGATTTTGACTCGCCGATCATTCCTCTGGCTTTCGGTGACATATCCCGCCTCGAACGCGTCGATACCGTGTTTTGCGGCAATTCCGATCACGCGACCCGTCCACCGTTTAGCAACGTATACCGCAAATCCCGCGCCCATATTGAATGTCTTATACATTTCCTTGTCAGACATCATTTCTTTGTTCAGGTTCACTCGAGCACTCATGCGCTGTATAAATGTGAATAGCTCGGGAATACCCGGAACCCTTTCAATCACATAGGTGAGGGATTTGGGAGAGCGCATGAGCTTTGCCCAGCCGTGGCCAGATATATGAACGCCGTAGTGAAGCGGAATGCCCGCTTTGAGGCAACACTGAATAATCGGACTGTAGAGTACCGTAGGACGTACCAACTCTTCGCCATAACGCTTGAAAGAATAGAGTTCATCGATCGAGCTAATCAGCGCATCGTAGCCAACTTGATATGCATCCGCGATTTCCCGCGCAAGCGTAAGACCATTTGCGTGAATCCCACTAGACGCGAAGAGAATGATTGCATCGCCCGCGCGAATTTTGAAGGGCGACATGACTCGTTTCGGATCAATGACCTCGCCAAACGCAGACCCGGAAAGCACCATGCTACAAGGACTCACGACATCGCGGAGTGTCGGGGTCTCGCCGCCTCCCCACGACGCCGCAATCGCAAGACACGCGTCCTTCCATCCTTGGATAAGCGCTCTTGCGCTCTCATGATCCAAGAACCAAGTGCTTGAGCCGACCGCGCAATGCATCAGGACCGAAAGCGGCTGCACTCCAAGCGTCGCCATGTCGTTCGTAATCATCGCAACCGTATCCTGGGCTATTGCGGCGTATCCCTTCGGTTGCAAAGGACGGTGAAGTTCAACAACACGGTTTTTCGTGCCAAGCCCTTCTTCCACATGCCCGAAGATATGACCGTCCTTTGAAGCCATAAGGTAGCACGATTCGCCCCGCGACCACGAAACCTCGCGGTATCCACTACGCCGTAGTGCACGGGCAGTTTCTTTTCCTGCTTCCTGCGCCTCTACTTTGAAAGGATCCATCACGCTATAATCAACCAATCGCTCATAAGCGGTTTTTTGCCGCGCCATTGGAAATACTCCTCTCTATTGAGCTAACACAACTTGTAGCATACCCATGCATTTTTTCAACCATAATAAGAGTTCTCAACTCAAAAGCCCCTCGCGGGGCTTTCGGCAATTGCGCTTTGCTCGATGAGAATATACGAGCGGAATAAGGTATCTTTAAAACCTACCCGCGTGCAAGTGAAGTCAAAAAAGTATAGAAATAACGGCAGATTAAAGCCTGCCACGCTTTACTTCACTTTTTGGCGTATTCTTTGTCCAACCTCTATTCGGAATTGGAACGAGCGCATCTGCGCTTTCACCATATACCCGCCGAAAAATCCTGCAAGCAAGTTATCCACCGAGTCGAAAAATAGGATTACCGAGCTATCGCTTCGCCCACTGCTCACGCGCGTACTCATAAATTTCTATGCCGCAAGCGAGCTCATTGCGGTCGAGATGATTTTATTATGAAAACCGTTGAGAGGGCGGCAAGCATGGTCTCCGCTGAAAGCGGAGTTGCCGCCCGAACACCGAGAAAGCCCTAACGCTGGTCAGGACTTTCGTGTTTTCAGAATAAATCGTTGAGGGGAACCGCAATGGCGAGTCTACCTCTTCGCCCACTGCTCCCGCGTGTGCTCATTGCTTCGCACACGCTTCCCCAGAAACCCTCGGTTTCTGGCGCTCTGCCTCGACAAGCTCGGCATCGCTGTTTCCTACACGGGAAACCGTATGGAGGTTTCCCGACCCCTTCCTTCCGCAGTGGCCCAAACTAACGTTTGGCCCACTGCGGGGCTCGCCGTGCTTTTTTGAGGCCGAATTTTTTGCGCTCCTTCGCGCGCGGATCGCGCTTCAAGAAACCAACGCGCTTGAGGCGTTTTCGAAAATCGGGATTGAATTTTATGAGACATCGCGCAAGGCCGTGGCGGATCGCTTCTGCTTGTGCATGAACCCCGCCACCCGAAACTTTGACGGAAACCCGGAAACGGCCCCAGAGCTTCATTTTCTGGAGCGCATCTTCAACTGTTTTTTGCAAATCAATAGTTGGAAAATACTCGCCGTATTTTCTCCCGTTTATAGTTACGTCGCCCGAACGCGTATACATCCTCACGCGCGCAATCGCGGTTTTTCTGCGCCCAACCGCTTCGAAATATCGCTCGGTTTTTTTGCTCTCTCCCGTACCCGCATCCGCGTACTCTGCCGGAATCTCCGGAACAAAATCATCGTCCGCGGCTTTTGAAACCGGTTCGGGCGCTTTGATTTCCGGCGCCGCGCTTACGTGCTTTTTCTTCTCCTCTGCTTTGCGGGGCTCCTTCACCGCACTTTTTTCATCCCCTTCTTTTTTTTCCTTTGCTTTTCTTGGCATTGCGGTAAAAAATTATAAACCCCCTTTCACTAAAATAAGGTTCTTCATCCATTTTGCGCGGGATCGGTTTTTCGGAAGCATGCCGGAAACCGCTTCGCGGACAACGCGGCGCGAATCTTTTTGCATCACGAGGGATAGCGCTTCCTCTTTCAGGCCGCCGATATACCCGGAATGGCGGCGGTACATCTTCTGCTTCATCTTTCTTCCTGTCACAGCGATTTTATCGGTATTAAACACCGTCACCCGATTCCCGGAGAGCTTCGTCGGATCGAATTTCGGATCGTTTTTCCCGCGCAAAAGCACGGCGACCTCGGACGCAAGACGTCCCAGTACTTTGTGTGCCGCATCGATTTTATATTCCTTGCTCATATCATTCCACTGCCTCTATGATGGCTCTTTGCGAAGAATCGCTTTTTCTCGGGCCCGCTTTTATAACCCGCGTATATCCGCCGTTGCGCGATTTCATTTTTTCCCCCATGCGAATAATTGCGTTCGTAATGGCGGGCGACACGCGCGCGGCTATAATCCGGCGATGCGCGACTGTCGGATTTTTCCCGAAGCTGATCAGTCGCTCGACAAACGGACGCAATTCTTTCGCTTTCGCTTCTGTTGTCTCAATCCTGCCTTTTGTGAAAAACGAAACCGCAAGGCTTTTCATCAAAGCCCGCCGTATATTCCGCTCCCTCCCGAATTTTCGCCCTTTCTTCCGATGTCTCATGGATATTCAATTATTCTTTGAGCGACAACCCGAGACCTGAAAGCGCCGATTTAATCTCTTGGATCCCCTTTTCGCCAAGGCCTTCGACATCGCGAAGCGCAGATTCCTTTTTGCGCGAAAGGCCTCCAACGGTCTTGACGCCAGCTTCGCGAAGCGCGTTTTGGGCTCGATTTGAAATCCCCAGATCTTCGATCTTCATTTTAAGCGCTTCATTTCCTTTCTCTTCGTCCGCGCCTCCATCTTCTGCCGATTCGCGTTTTGCTCCACGCGACGGAAACACGCCGCCATCATCCTCGAGGCCTGCGTCAAGCGAAGAGAATTGCCCCTCCAATATTTTGACCGCTCCGGAAAACGCCTCTTGCGGAGTAATGGAACCGTCGGTTTCTATCGTCAAGCGGATTTTATTGTAATCGGTCCGGTCTCCCACGCGCATATTTTCCACTTCGTAATTTACATATCGCACTGGCGAAAACGCGGCGTCAAGAGCGATCATGCCGACTTCCACCTTATCTTTTGAACGCGCCTCAACAGGAACATATCCAAGCCCGGATTCAACCGTTGCCTCCAAAGAAAAATTTGTTTTTTTTGATGAAAGCGTCGCAATGTGATTCTCTGTATTGATAAGCTCGACTTGAGACGGCATTTTAAAATCGCCGCCTGTTACGCTTTTTTCTCCTTTCACAGAAAGCGTAATCGTAAATGGCCCCTCCTCATAGAGCCGAAATCGAAGCTGCTTTAAATTCAGAATGATTTCGACGACATCTTCCATTACGCCTTCAATGGTTGAAAACTCGTGCTGTACCCCTTCGATCTTCACCGATGTAATAGCGGCTCCTTTCAAAGACGACAAAAGTACGCGCCGAAGGCTGTTCCCAATGGTATGTCCGTATCCCGGATAAAATCCCTCAATTTCAAAAACAGCACGCGAACCGTTTTGAGAAGCAAGATAAGGTTTTTGTGGCAGTGGAATCATAATATCAACTTATGGAAATCAATTACGAATAAAAATGAAAATGCGTAAAAATTTTATCCTTTCGTTATCGCGAATAAAGCTCTTTAATCTTTGTGACGTCAAATATGGTTTCGAGCTCTTCGACTTCTGGCGCGCGAAGAACCGTCCCGGTCTTTTTCGAGCTATCGAGCTCAAGCCAGAGAGGCGCCTGATGCTTTTTCAAACGGTTCTCCAGATCGGAGAATGACCCGCCCGCAAGCGCGCGCTCCTTAATTGAAATTACTTCACCTGCGCGAACCCGATACGACGGAATCGTCACCGCTTTCCCGTGTATGCATATATGGCCGTGGACAATCACCTGCTGGGCCGCTCGCCTTGAAACAGAAAAACCGAGCCTGAACACAACATTATCAAGCCGGCTTTCAAGAATCCTCCAGAAATTCGAACTGAAAACCCCTTTTTTCAGTGTGGCCTCTTTACTATAGCGGCGAATCGTGGCGTCGTCAACACCATAGGTAAAGCGGACCTTCTGTTTTTCGGTAAGAAGAGTTCCATACTCGGATCCTGCGCGGCGCTTCCTTTTCCCGTGGATACCGGGAGGATAATTCCGGCGCACCATGACGCATTTTGCGCCGGAACATCGGTCGCCCTTCAAAAAGAGTTTTTCTCCGAGCGACCGCTCTCGTTTTTCAAGTGTTCGTGGCATTGATAGTTGCTAATTACTAAATTACACGCGGCGGGGCTTTTTTGACCGCGGGCCATTGTGCGGAACAGGAGTAATATCTTTTATCGCGGTAATGTTATATCCACGATTCGCAAGCGACCGAACTGCAGAATCGCGGCCAGAACCGACTCCTTTCACAAACACATACATTTCATCAAAAGACATCTTTTTGAGTTTTTCGAAAAGCGCTTCGATAACTCGCGCCGCGGCAAATGGCGTCGCCTTCTTTGCGCCGGAAAACCCAAGAGCGCCGGCTGAAGACGCCGCAAGAGTATTCCCCTTGTCGTCAGAAATCGTCACAAGCGTATTATTATAGGTCGCCTGGATATGCGCGACGCCGCGCGAAATTCTATCCGCGACTTTCACCTCGCGCACTTTTGACTCTCCCTCCGCCGTGACTCCTTCGGCGCTTTTTTTTATGACTCGTTTTTTTCCCATAATTTTCTAAAATCCTAAACTCGAAGCATGAAATCCGAAACAATACTAAAATTCAAATAATGAAGTTAAAAATGTTCTTTATTTTGGATTTCGGTCATTGGAACTTGTTTAGAATTTAGGGTTTCGATATTTGGATTTTACGTGGGTGATGCCGCCGGCTTTCTGCCAGATCCCATGGTCTTTCGGACGTTCCCCCGGCGCGTGCGGTTATTTGTCTTTGTCCGCTGGCCTCGTACGGGAAGTCCGCGCGCGTGTCGCGTACCACGATACGTCTGGAGTTCACGAAGGCGCTTGATATTCGTCATGATTTCCCGACGCAACTCGCCTTCAATCGTATAATTTTTCTCGATGATTTCCCTTAGCTTGTTTATCTCCGCCGGGATTAAGTCTTTTGCCTTTTTTGCAGGATCAATATGCGCGGACTTCAAAATCTTTCGCGCGGCAGGAAGCCCCACGCCATAGATAGACGGGAGCGAATACTCAATTCTTTTTTCGTCTGGAATGTTTACGCCTACAATTCTCATACGTTTAATAAATTTCCTCTAAGTGAAATATATTCTTTCGAGACCATGATTCGGTCGAGCGGGCATGGTTTTCGCCGGAGGCGAAAGAGCGAGACCGAATCCTGAGGTGAGCGCGCACGCTGGGCGCGCGATAGCCGTGTCGAGAAAGAATATATTTCACGCCCATCACCCTTGCCTCTGTTTATGCTTCGGATTCGTACAAATAACAAATAATCGACCCTTCCGTCGAATTCGCTTGCATTTTGCGCACATCGGTTTTACTGATGCCTGAACCTTCAAATACAATATGAATTCAAATTGATGAGTGCCGAGAATAGGGTCGAGCACCATTCAAAAAAAATCCTTCTGGGTTATTCATTTTAATCGATGTACGATTCTTCCCTTTGAATCGTCGTACGGAGTCATCTCAAGGCGGACCCGATCGCCCGGAAGCACCTTGATATAGTGTATCCGCATTTTCCCTGAAAGGTGCGCAAGGATTTCTTGCCCGTTTTCGTCGAGCTTCACCCGAAAAAGGGCACTCGGAAGATTCTCGAGAACCACCCCTTCCTTTAAAATCCTCGCTTTTTCCATAGAAACGTACTTTGCTATACTACCAAGAAATTAATAAGAAAGTCAATCCCGTCGAGCTTAGCTCGACCCCGCCGCAAGCCTGCTTGCGAATATCCATGAGACACTCTGAAAACTCAAAATTCCGGCCAAAAACAAATTATTTGTATTGAACCCGAATTTTTTCGGCATTCTTAGGGACATTCAAAAGCCACGGCGGAAAACGGGAGACGACAGATGAAAGAATATCCTCGCGGGAACTAAGCGACTCCTCCGCCTCGCGGATACTCCGTCCGGCAAGTACCTGGACCATGTCGCCCTCGGGGATAATCGCGCGGGTCTCGATAGAACCGCGCAAAACGACCTCTGCCCTTCCTTTCGCATAGTCGGCCGAACGGACGGTATAGGTAAGAGACACTGAATCAGGGACTATTTCTTTTTTCTGATCGACGCCTACGATAAGTCCGCGCAGGAACGAGACAACGTCTTCCTCTCGAAACACGATGAGGCGCGCCATTGCATCAGCGCGCACGCTAAAGCGGTCCGCCGGCGTATCGGGTAACGGAGCGTCAACCTTCGTCACTTCAATGCTGCGAAGCGTATCAACGACGGTAAAATCGGGCGGCACCTTGGCGGCCGATTCTTTTTCCAATTCCGCATACACTTGCTTTGTCACCTCTTCGCTTGCACGGGTGCGATCATCTGCGGTCACGATGCGCCGCTCGCCTCCTCGGGCACCGCCAGAAAAACCCTGCGCGGCAACCGCATAAAATTTCCCGTATTTTGCCGACCCCTGAAATCCGGGGATTTCAAGCCGCACCTCGCCGGAAACATTACCGCTTTCTCCTGTCTGATCGGCGACGAGTTCGGCCTCAACGAACTGGGGAACAATTTTCCCTCCCTCTGTTTTTGCAGGCGGTACGGTGACGCTTGCGGGAAGCCGATAGAGCTGGCCTTTATCGGTTACAAAGCGCGTGGTCGCGATGAGAGCCTGCGAAGACGTATTAAAAGCGTTATAGATTTTTACATTTCCCCGCGCTTTGAAATCCGCGATTTTCTTGCCCGTCGAATCAAATTCTTTTGACGCAGACTTTGTAAGCTCGAGCTTTGCCGCGGGAATAATTTTCTGCTTTGCGAGTATTTCTGTCGCCGACGTATCAAACACCATGGCGACGTCTTTCACCTCAACCGTCTCCACCTTCGGATGGAGGATTACGGTAACGCGCGCAAACACAGTTGAGAGAAGCACAAAAAGAATAATGACTCCGCCGCCGCCCGCCGCAATGCCTTTTACGAGCGCAGAACGCCGTTTTTTCCCGCCGTGCTCTTCCTCGGTAAACCCGACGCCGGTGTAAAAATTATCTTCTTTCCCGGATTCTTCCTGTTTCTTTTTAGAAAACCATGAGGAAACCTTATCCCCAATCGCCGATGATTGAGGGGCTTGCGCCAAAGACGGCGGAAGTATATCTGTTGCCGCATCCTTCAACACGCGCTCTTCCGGAATCGCTTTTTTTTGGAAGAGCGGAATATCGGGAACAAGCGGGCGCGATCCTGCGCTTGGTTTTTTCTCAGGCAGGATTTCCGGCAACACAGGCCCGCTTTGCGGCTTTACAACGGCTTCCGGCCGAATCGGCTTTGTTTCCAATTCCTTCTTCTCGGAACGGAGAGGAACCTGTTTCAATGCATCCTCGCTCTCCCCTTTTCCAACCAAAGAGATTGTGTGCTCGACACGTGCGCCTCCGCGCTTCCTAATGCCGTCTGATTGTCCTTTTGCTTTTGGCATATATGTATACTCTCTATCTTACTATACTCGGCTCATTTCTTTCATTACGTAATACACAAGGCCGCCGATGCCGACATCCGCGGGCCCGCTAAGCGCGCCGCCCAAAGAATCCCCGCCGAAAAATACGGTAGGATCGAAAACGCGGACGCGCGGCGTATCAGCATATGAAAAACCTTTCATCCATTCCGGATCCCTCAATATGGCGCGAATCTCCGGCATTCCGGCACCGCCGCCGAAAAGCACCACGTCCTCCGGCAAAAGTCCGATGTGGTAGAACGAATCGCGGGTTTCAAAAAATTTCTTTTTCCACTCCTCGCTTTCGGTTACCAGAAATTGGCTGAGCCGATCGCGCTTTGCGGGATCGGAAATCCGTTCAATATATTGGCGATGCAGATCTTCCGCTTCCTCCAATGTCGCGCCGGTGAGGCGCGCGATCCCTTTTATAAAACGCCGCACCCCCAAAGGGAAATAGACGAACTGAAGGAGAGAACCGTTTTGCAAAAGCATGAGAGAAGTTTCTTCACCTCCGACGTCGACCAAAAGCGCGTCTTTGATATTAAGAACCTCCGGCGTAA
>MHQD01000004.1 GCA_001822215.1 Candidatus Sungbacteria bacterium RIFCSPHIGHO2_01_FULL_50_25 | reverse complement strand
AAGGAAGGATGGGGATTCACGAGGTCATCAATGTTTCAGAATCGATAAAGGAACTCATCGTGAAAAATGCGACCGCGGACGAGATTGAGCGACGCGCCCGCGAGGAGGGAATGCTTTCGATGCTCGATGAAGGGTTTATCCGCGTGTCGCAAAAAATGACGACGATAGAAGAGGTTTTCCGCGTGACGAGCGAATAGAATGCTGAAATTTAAATAGTTGCCTTTGATTTGGATTTTAGGATTTGGAATTTATCTTTCTAGTGCGCGAACGTAACCGCCCAGATTGTTTTTACTCCGGCGGATGTGAGCGCGCGCGCAGCTTCCTCAAGCGTTGCGCCTGTTGTTTTTACATCATCAATGAGTATGGCGAGCCGGGGCGCGTTTTTTTGTGAGGGTGCAGAAAACGCGTGTTCGAGATTCGTGCGCCGTTCATCTTTCGTGCGTGGCGCTTGCGGCGCGGTGTTTCGCGTTCGCGCAAGGATCGGCATGATCGGGATATTGAGCAAGACTCCAACGCCTGCGCTAAGGAGTTCTGCCTGGTTGAATCCGCGGGTCCGCTCGCGGCGCGGGTGGAGCGGTATCGGGACAAAACAGGCATCGCGCGGCAAGCGCGGGGTGTAATACGCGAGATATGTTGCCATTTCCTGCGCCATGCCAGGCGCAAGCGCGAGGATCCGGTGGTACTTGAGCGACCGGACGAGCGCTTCCGCGGTACTCGCTTCATAGAGAAACGGAGAAAGAAACCGCCGTATCACGGTTTTTTTTCTGCAGGTTTTGCAGGTCGCGCCGGCAGGCACGCGGCCGCGCAAAGGCGTGAGGCGTCCGCACACGAAGCAAGACGGCGGGATCATTCGCAGGGCGTTCCTGCATTGTCCGCAAAGATATGCCCCCTCCTTTTTGCAGGAAGCGCATGAGGGCGGGAAGACAAGATCAAGAAGAATATTTTTTGCGCGTTTTATCCAGCGGGAACGCCGCCGATTTTCGTCGGCGGCAGAGACAGATGGAGCTTGGGGGAGTGCCATGTTTTTATCTGCCGGACGCTGATCACTTGTTCTCATCTGGTTTGTGAGTGGCATATGGGTATTGTTTTTCCCTTTTGCGCCTCTGTCAAACGTTCGGGTGCGCTCTATTTGAGGAATAGCGCGGAAAAATATATACTGGAATAGGCGTAGAACTTGTATGTTTGATAATATTTTTGCATTTCTTAAAAAGATAAAGGTGCCGGATATCCCCTTCTCGTTTTTTTGGCGTACATCGCGGGTTGTCGGCATCGACGTCGGAGTTCACTCTGTGAAAGTGGCTGAGTTGGATTCCGAAGGAGGGCGCGCGGTTTTGAAGACGTACGGCGAGCTTCTCGGGAAGTCATATCTGAAAGAAGGAGGCGGCGGAGGCGGCGGGTTTTTGCAGTATCATGACGATGAAATCCTTCAGATTTTAACCGAGGTGCTCCGCGCATCCTCGGTAAAAGCAAAAGACGCCGTTTTCGGGATTCCTTCGGCGTCTTCGTTTATCACCACATTGACTCTTCCGCGGCTCTCTTCGGACGAGCTCGAAAAAGCGATTCCGTTTGAAGCGCGTAAATTCGTCCCCGTGCCGATAAAAGACGTTGTGCTCGATTGGCAGATTCTTGAGACGGCGTCTGACGGCGAGCATGTCGAAGTGCTTTTGGTTGCCGTTCCGAAGGACGTCATTACGCGGATCGAAGGGATCGCCGCGCGCGCGGGGCTTCGTTTGAGGGGTACGGAGATCGAATCGTTTTCCATCATCCGCTCTGTCTTGAAAAACGATTTTACGCCAACCGCGATTATCCATATCGGGCACCAATCAAGCGTGGTGCTGATTTCGGACAACGGAGAGCTTCGGGTGTCGCATACCGTCGGCAGGGGATCGAACGAGTGGACGCGCGCGCTTGAGCGCGGCCTTGGAATCTCGGCTGACCGCGCAGAAGAGATAAAAAAAGAGATCGGCCTTTCGGAGCGCATTGAGGAGCGGGAAATTTCAGCGACAATCCGGCCGCTCGTGGACGCGTTTTTCCTTGAGGTTGACCGGATTTTTTCGTTCTACCATCGAAAGACCGGCAGGCGCGTGCAAAAGATAGAGTTTTCCGGCTCCGGGTCGAGCTTGAAAGGCGTTATCGAGGCCGCGGTGATGCATTTCGAAATCGAGGTAAAGCGCGCAAACCCTTTTCTCAAGGTGGTGACGCCTCCGTCCATGGAAGATATCCTTGAAGAAATCGGCCCTTCGTTTACGGTCGCGGTCGGTCTTGCGCTTAGGGAAATTTCTTCACGGTAGCCCCGGTAATACAACTTCGGCCATCCGTATGATCGCGACGCCGAAGGCGGCTGTCGGAATCGCAGTCACGGGATAGATCCTTTTTAGGTGTGTAAAACCCATTTCGCGTTCATGCGCCGTCAGGTGTATGATATACGTCAGCATGCAGAGAATTATTCCTCACGAGCTCACTCAAAAATCTTCATCCGGAGACAAGCCCGCAGGGCTCTCAAACCTCTTTTTGTTTGGAGGCGTATTTCTGTTTTTGTTCGTGGCCGCTTCTGCCGCAGCCCTCTTTTTCCTGATTCGCGGCGAGATTGATTCCCAGAAAAAACTCCGAGTGGTAATCGATAACAAAGCGGGCGAGCTTCGCACATCCGACGTGGTCGTCAAAGCGACCGATCTCGAAGCCCGGCTTGGGAATATGCGGGGAATTCTTGAGAACCATGTGTTCGCGACAAACGCCCTCCGGCTTCTCGAGCATATCGTCCACCCGCAAGTCAGGTTCAGCGGATTTTCTTTTTCTTCGAACGAAGGGCGCATCACGACGCAGGCGGTTGCGCGCGGATATTCGGTTGTCGCGCAACAAATTGACTTTATCAAGCGCGATACCAATGTCGAAGGCGTTAGTTTTGAGGGATTGAGTCAAAACGATAGGGGCGACATTCAGTTTAATCTCGTGCTCACGGTAAAACCCGCGTTTAAAGGGGCTCTTATGGGGTCTGATTTCGGCATTCCGGTTGAAGGGCGGTCCGCCGGAGGGGGAACAAGCACTACAAGCTCGCCATAGTAATAATACACACGCATGGCAACAGGCATTCTCACACTCATTCTTTTCATAAGCGCGATTGCGGGCGGCGTTTTTTATGTCTGGCCTCAAGGGGGGCGTTATATGGCGGTCCGCCGCGATACCCAGGCGCTGGAGCGCATCTCAAAAGAGCTTGATTCTGCCGCGGAGGAGCGCGAAAAACTGAAGCAAAAAATAAGCTCTGTTTCAGAGGCAGATCTTGGCAGGATTGAGCAGGCGCTTCCGAAAGGAACCCAGAAAGAAACGCTCGTACGGACAATCGAGTATTACGGCATTCAGAATAACGTAGCGGTGAAATTAATGAATTTTGCGGACCGGGGCGCCGATACCTCTGTCGGCGGCGCAGGCTCAAGCATCCCTCGTCCCGCGGGCGCGCCGGAAACAGGGGACACAGGAGAGCAAAAACAGCTGGAGATCTCCCTTTCGGTCAGCGGCAACTATCAGAATATGAAGCGGTTTATCGATTCGCTTGAGCGCCATATCCGCATTATCGATGTGACGGGCGTGGCGTTCCCCACCATTGAATCCGCAGCGCAGGTATTTGACACCAGCATTCGAGGAGTAACATATTATCAATAATGGTTTTTTCATGGATCGGCAATTGATTCTTATAGGAATACTTCTCGCCGCCGCGCTCATCGGTTCCGCAATATGGTTTAGCGATTCGCTTCCGTTTGCGGCCCCGCAGGGTGAGAGCCAGATCGATGCGGAGTATGCGGGAGTGCGCGCGGATATCGCGCGCCTCGAAGGTATTACGCTCGATACCGCGGTGATTCAGAACCAGGAGTTTCGGCGCCTCGTCGCGCCCCAGTTGCCCTCGCTCCCCACGGCAAAGCCCGGCGGGAGGATTCCTTATCTGCCCTAACAATATCCATGGCGAAAACTCTCGCAGATATACTTGCGGCAAAGGGCGTTGTCGGCCTTTCTGATGTCGCCGGAATAAAAAAAGAGGCAAAAGAAAAGAAGGCGACCGTTGAGGAAATATTGTATGAACGCGGGATTTCTCCGGTTGACGTTGCAGAAGCAAAGAGCGCGCTTACGGGCTACCCGGTGCGCTATTTGGAAGGCCGCTCGCTTGAGGGGGAGATTTTAAAATTGATTCCCGAAGAATCGGCCGAGACCTATCGCATCATCCCTCTTGGCAAAGACGAGGGATATATTGATATCGGGATGCTTGATCCGGACGACGTCTCAAGCCAGGAAGCGGTGAAGTTTTTGGCGACGAAATTGAATCTTCCCGCTCGGATTTTCATCATTACCCCTCCTGATTTTGACAAGGTCATCCAGCAGTACCAAAGCTCCGGAGGCGAGATTACAAAGGCGCTCGGAGAATTCAAAAAGGAATCTGTAAAGCCGGCGCGCGCCGCCGAAGAGGGCGCGCGCGAGAGCGTGAGGATCACGGAAGAAGCGCCGATTACGAAGATGGTGTCTGTCATCGTGCGTAACGCCGTCGAGGGCCGCGCGTCAGACATCCATATCGAGCCCGCGCGGGAGAAGCTCCGCGTGCGCTTCCGCGTTGACGGGGTTCTGCATACAAGCCTTTCGCTTCCTATTGATACGCATCCCGCGATCGTGACGCGCATCAAAGTCATGACGAATCTGAAAATCGATGAGACGCGCATCCCGCAGGACGGAAGATTCAATCTTGAAATGCTCGGCCGGAACGTCGATTTCCGGGTTTCCACATTCCCGACGTCCTACGGCGAAAAAGTCGTCATCCGCATTTTAAACCCCGCGGACGGGCTTTCTAATTTCGCTGATCTCGGGATTGACGGCAGGAACCTCGACGTGCTGAAAGAAAATTTCAATCGGCCCTATGGACTCGTTTTAATCACAGGCCCCACGGGATCCGGAAAATCAACGACTCTCTATACGATTCTCCAGGCGCTCAATGAGGAGGGATCGAATATCGTAAGTCTTGAGGACCCGATTGAATATTATGTTCCGGGAGTGAATCAATCGCAGATCAGGCCCGAGATCGGCTATGATTTTGCGACCGGTCTTCGCCATATTCTTCGCCAAGACCCGGATATCATCATGGTAGGCGAGATCCGCGACAAGGAAACCGCGGCAATGGCGATCCACTCCGCGCTTACGGGGCATCTCGTGCTCTCGACCCTGCACACCAATAATGCGATCGGCGTCATCCCGCGGCTTATTGATATGGGCGTTGACCCGTATCTTATTCCGCCGACCTTGATTCTCGTCGTGGGCCAGCGCCTTGCGCGCCGGCTCTGCCAGGATTCGCGAAAAGCCGTCACTATTTCCGGGCGCGCGAAAGACATAATCGAACAGGAAATCGCCGCGATGCCCGATGATATAAGAAAAGAGGTTGTGAAAGGAATGCCAGGCGAAATCTACCAGCCGGAGGTCTCCTCGACCTGCCCCAAAGGAACGCGCGGGAGAATCGGGGTATTTGAAGTCCTCAAGATGACGCCGGAGCTTGAACGCGTTATTCTGACAAATCCTTCTGACGCCACGATCGCCGAAGAAGCGCGCCGCCAAGGAATGGTCACCATGCGCCAAGACGGGATCCAAAAGGTTTTGAAAGGCGTCATTGGCCTTGAGGAGTTACTTGAAGTAATATAGAGTTACCGAGTTTAATGAGTTGTTGAGTGTAACGGGTTAAGGAGTTTCCACTGGTGCTTTGAAACCATAGCGAGTGAAATGAGCGTAACTCATTGAATCCATTAACTGATGTAATTTATTGCAAATGCCTTCAGTCACAAAAAATTTCGATGATCTTTTCGAGCAGGTCGTGAAAAACGGCGCTTCAGACCTTCATATCTCTGTCGGGCGGAATCCCACGATTCGGATCGACGGCCAGCTCGTGCCGCTTTCGAGTTTTGACGCGGTTACCTCCCAAGATGCCGACAGTTTTATCAAAAAAATCGTTCCCGAGGCGGATCAGGAACGGTTTATCAAGGAAAAAGAGCTCGACCTTTCCTATATGTTTCAGGATGTCGTTCGCTTCCGCGTGAACGTGTTCCATGAGCGCGGATCTCCCGCGGCCGCGCTTCGCGTGATTCCGACAAAAATCAGGACATTCGAAGAATTGAATCTTCCCGCCGATATTTTCAAGGAATTTTCATCAAAACAGCAGGGGTTTTTCCTTGTCGTGGGGCCCACGGGCCACGGGAAATCAACCACGCTTGCCGCGATGGTTGACTATATGAACCACATGCGGGCAGATCACATCATCACCATTGAAGATCCGATTGAATACCTCTTCACATCCGACAAATCGCTCATTGTCCAGCGGGAAGTCGGCGTTGATACGTTCGAGTTCCATAAGGCGCTTCGTTCGATGTTTCGTGAAGACGTTGACGTTGCGATGATCGGCGAGATGCGCGACCCCGAAACAATCGCGACCGCGGTTACCGCGGCTGAAACCGGGCACTACGTCCTTTCAACCCTGCATACGAATAACGCCGCGCAAACCGTTGACCGCATCATCGACTCTTTTCCCGCGGGCCAGCAGCCGCAGATCCGGGCGCAGCTCGCGGCAACGCTCGTCGGGATCGTTTCCCAACGCCTTGTCCCGAGAATTTCGGGCGGGCTTATGCCCGCGATCGAGATTTTGATTGCGACCTCCGCGGTGCGCACGGTGGTCCGGGAAAACAAGGTCCATGAGATCGAGATGCTCATCGAAACCGGGCTTGAGTACGGCATGGTAAGCTTGAACCGCTCCCTCGCGGACATGGTGAAGCGCGGGGATATTTCTGTAGAAACCGCGGTTTTGTATTCGCTCCGTCCCGAGGAATTGCAAGTACTCCTTCGATAAGTTTTATGCCTTCCTACGATTATCAAGTGCGCGATAAAGAGGGGTCTCTTCAAAGGGGGACCGTGGAAGCGTCCAGCCAAGAGGCGGTATTGGATATTCTTCAGCGCCGGGGGTATACGGTTCTCTCTCTTCGGGAGAAGCGGGAATCAAAGTTCTCATTCCCGTTCGTGGGCCACGTGAGCACAAAAGACGTCGTCATCTTGTCGCGCCAGCTCGCGACGCTTTTCGAGGCACAAGTCCCGATCATTGAAGCGCTGCGCACCCTTGCGGAAGAAACGTCGAAACCCGCGCTCAAGGACGCGCTTGGCACGATCCTCAATGATGTCACAGGCGGCCTGTCGCTTTCGCAGGCGTTTGCGAAGCACGCGAAGTACTTTTCTGCGTTTTATATAAGTTTGATCCGGTCGGGCGAAGAGTCGGGAAAGCTTCAGGAGGTTTTTTCATACCTCGCGGAATACGTCGAGCGCTCCTACTATCTTACGATGAAAGCGCGCAATGCCATGATCTATCCCGCGTTTATCCTCATGGCGTTTATCCTTGTCATCATTCTCATGCTCGTTGTCGTGATCCCGGGGCTGTTGGAGATTTTTGAGGAAACCGGCCAAGAGCTTCCGTTTTATACAAAAGCCCTTCTCTATATATCCCATGGCCTTCGGAACTACGGCATCTTTATCGCTATTTTCTTCACTCTTTGCGGGTTTTTCCTTGTCCGGTGGAAGCGGACGCCCGAGGGTGCGCTTTTTTTCGCGCGACTCCAAATTCATGTCCCTTTGGTGGGAGAGCTCTATAGAAAACTCTTTGTCGCGCGCCTTGCGGATAACCTCACCATCCTTATTTCTTCCGGCATTCCTATTCTTCGCGCGATTGAAGTGACGCGGGATGTGGTGGGGAATCTGGTATTCGCAAACGCGCTCGAGGAGGCATATAAGGCGGTCCGCGGCGGCGGGACGATTTCTTCCGCGTTCAAAAATACGAAAGAAATTCCGCTTCTTGTGACCCAGATGATACGGATAGGCGAAGCAACTGGTCGGCTTGATTTTATCCTCCAAAAAATATCCAAGTTCTATCAGCAGGAGGTGAATTCCGCGGTTGATAATCTTGTGTCTTTGATCGAGCCCATCCTCATCATCGTCCTTGGCGCGGGCATCGGGTTTTTGCTCATGTCGGTTCTCGTGCCGTTGTATAATCTCGTAAACGCAATCTAGCGCGCCGGGCGCGCGTTGTGGATAACCCGTTTCTTGCCTGTTTCAGGCAGGCGGATACAATATATCGTAGGTATCGCTCAATACGGTCGAATCTTTTTTAATCTTTTTGGTCGATTCTAATTTATTCACGCTTAAATATTCTTTGATGTTAAAATCAATTTTTAGAAATAAGCGGAGCCTCAAAGTCGGGTTTACGCTTATCGAACTTCTTGTCGTTATCGCGATTATCGGCGTTCTTGCTTCCATTGTCCTTGCCTCATTAAACACCGCGCGGAAAAAATCGCGCGATGCCCGGCGCATTAGTGATGTAAAACAAATTCAACTCGGGCTTGAGTTGTATTTCGACGGCCCGGGTAGCGGACAGTATCCTGTAGCAACAACTGGGGGAAGTAATTGTAGTGCGACAATACAGTATGGTCTTGAAGTGATGGTGCCAAACTACATGCCCCAGATTCCTCGTGACCCAAATGCGGCTGCGCCAAACTGCTATTTATACGCCACTCCTTCTGCTGTAAGTCGGAGTACATACCATTTGGGAGCAACGATTGAGGAAACCAGTGCTGCAGTGCTTAGCAATGATAAAGATTGTGTATCTTCGGGAACTGCAACTTGTGTGTCCGGCATTACTGCGTATACAGGGGGATTTGATGGAACATCGGCTCAGGTTTATGATTTAATTCCATAGTAGTGTCTTTGGCGGAGGATATGAGTGCCTTTATTCTCTTGTGATGGGTATCGGGGTTGTTGAGGTATTTAGTTTGGGCTTCGGTTTTTGTATCGGAAGCTTTCTCAACGTAGCGATTCGCCGCGGTATCCGCGGCGAATCGTTTTTTGGGCGCTCCAAATGCGAATCGTGCGGGAAAATTCTTACGCCGATCGAGCTTATCCCTCTCGTAAGTTTTTTCTTGCAGCGCGGCAGATGCCGTTCCTGCGGGGGCGCGCTTTCGCTCCAATATCCCTTGGTTGAAGCCACAACCGGCATCCTTTTCGCCATTGCGGCCTACCTATTTCCCCTAGATATTAATTTATGGAGGCCGAACCTCCATACTATTATCATATCGTTCGTGCCGCTTATTCTTGCGTGCGTCGGGCTTTCCGCGGCGCTCTTCGCATTTGTCGTTGATCTTCGGACAAAAATCATTCCTGATTCCGCGTTTTATATTCTCTTTGCGGTCGGCGTGGCGGCGGTGAGTTTCCGCTGGTACGCCGCAGATCCCAATTTTTCATCGGGGATTTTTTCGGACGCTGGCGCCGCCTTGCTCATTTCCCTTTTCTTTGCGTCTTTATGGTTTTTTTCCCGTGGCCAGTGGATGGGGTTTGGAGACGCAAAGCTTATTCTTGCAACCTCGCTTGCTATCGGGTTTCCGGCGTCCATTGCCGCGCTTCTCTTTTCTTTCTGGTCAGGCGGAGTCGTCGGAGGGGTGCTTCTATTGTTCCGGCGCACTACGTTAAAGAGTACGATTCCGTTCGGGCCCTTTATCCTTCTGGGGAGTGCCTCCGCCTATTTTTTTTCCCCGTTTTTCTTTGAGACCACGCGGTTTCTCGAAGGAATATACGAAATCGTGTATTACTCGTTTTAACTCTAAAGTGAGTTCTGAAGACATTCTCACATTCTCAAGAATGTGAGAATGTTATATGAATTATTTTGGAAAATACTGGGATGATTACACAAAATCAAATTTCATGGCTTATTGTGATTGCGTTTTTCCTGTCAGCGGTATCTGGGATGACCCAGGCATATATCGCCGCTGCCGTTGAAATGTCGATGCTATAAGCCGAAGTATTGCTACCGGGTTCCGGGTGCAAAGGCGCGCTTTTTTCTATTCCCAGTAGCGGGTATAATTATCGTATGGCTTTTTTTGGGGGTAACAGCAAGCTAAGAAACGCGGGGCGTGCCCCGGATCATTTCATTTTTGAACATAGCGCGGGGTATACCGCGGTTGAGCTTATTATTGTCGCGGGAATCATGGTTACCATAACCGCGGCGGTCTTGATCGGGTTCGGGACGCTTAACACGAATGCCGCGCTCAATCGCGCCGCGCGCGACCTCGGGGTTTCGCTCAGGCGCGCGCAGAATATGTCCCTTGCCGTATCCGGTATCTCTGCGATCGGAAACGAAGTTCCGCCTGCGGTCGGAGTCCAGCTTACCACTAGTGCGACGTCATATATTCTTTTCGGTGATCGCATCGCTTCTGAGGATCTCCGGTATACGTCTCTGAGCGAGCGCATCGAAACAACAAGTTTTGAACGGAACGTCAGGGTGAGCGGGTTTGAAACTGTTGGCAGTTCTCCGACCCCGTATGTGCCGGCAGGCGGAATTCTCCATGTGCTTTTTTCTGCTCCGGAGGCTGACCCGAAAATAACAGACGGCGACGGAACGCTTGCGCCACCCGATTCAATAACCATTATTTTAGAGGCACCTAACGGAAATGTGAAAAAGGTGACTGTCCGCGAAAGCGGAGAGGTAAGCATAAAATGAAAAATCCAAAATTTAAAGTTCAAAGTTTAAGGAAGAATGATTTAAAATTTATCGCGAAGCGATACCTAAATTTTTCATTTTTCATTTTTCATTTTTCATTCAGGCAGGGGTTCACCCCGTTAGAAGTCTTGGGGAGAAAAATTTTAGAAATTTTTCATCAGCGCCATGATATTTCTGGGCATATCATAAAACCGTCTTGCGGAAAAATAGTATTTTCGGAAAATAGGCGACTTCTAATGGGGTTCACATTAATAGAAACCATTGTCGCGCTTGCGGTTTTGCTTGCGGCGATCGTGGGGCCGGTTGCGTTGATAACAAAAGGGCTTGTTGACGTGACATTTGCAAAAAATAAGCTTATCGCGCTCCACCTTGCCCAGGAAGGAATCGAGCTTGTGCGCGTTCAGCGGGATAACAATATCTTATGCGATTATCTTGACGGCGGCGCGGAAATGTCATGGAAATGGGATCACGAGGCGGGAGGTGGCGTAGGGAATCGTCTTGATCCGCAGCCAGAGGGAGATTTTACGACAATGCGCGTTGATAGCTCTGACCTTGAAAGCGATACGTGCGGCTCCTATACCGTCATGTCGCCTGATTTCCGAACCGGATCCGTATCAAGTCCGCTCCGGATCAATGGAAGCGGTTTTTATCAGTATAGTTCCGGATCTGATTCTCCTTTTGTGCGCACCGTCGCAATTGATATGAGGATCGTGGGGGGGGAGCTCGCGGGTGACAGTCCCTCGCGAATGGAAATCGTCTCTACGGTGATATGGACCGAGCGCGGCCAGGCGCGTACGGTTGTACTCAAAGACGCGCTGTATCATTGGAGATAAAATGAAAAAGTTTCAAAACAAGCAAACCGGGTTTACATTGATTGAGATGGTTGTTGCAACCGGGATATTTTCCATGCTTGCAATCTCCGCAGTTTCGATTATGATCGCGGTTTCAAAAGCGCAGGCAAAAATTCAGCGGACGCAAGCCGCGATCGACAATATTCGTTATTCGCTCGAACTCATCACGAAAGAGATGCGTGTCGGGACTCAATATAAGCTTATTTCTCCGAACGAGTGCGGCGACTCCGGCACCGATGAAATCAATTTTGTCGCGTCCACTCCCGCGGGATCGCAACGGAGATATTTTATTGATACGGATGCGGGCGGAGTAAAACGGCTCATGCGCATTAAAAAAACGACCGGCGCAATCAGCAGCGCGGATTGTTCGAGCGCGATATCGCTAAGCGCGGACGAAGTGACGGTTGATCGTTTTCGGATGGTCCCGCGTGGCAATACCGCTTCCCCGGGGTCAACCGACGGCCAGCCGTGGATAGTGATTAATCTGAAGGTGAGCGCGATCGACCCGAAAGGCGTTGCACATTCCACCATGGATTTGCAGACGTCCATTACCCAGCGTATCCGCGATTTTCCGTAAATTTTTATGCGATTCTTTTTCAAGGTTTGGAGCAAAACAGCAGTAAGCGCGCGGCAAAATCCCCGCTCGGGCGTTACGCTTCTTCTTGCGGTGTCTATCCTTGCCGCGCTTTCTTCGATCAGCTACGCAATGTTTACCATTGTGTTTTCGCAGATCTATATCGCGGGAGAGCTTACGAGCTCTTTTGTCGCTCTCTACGCGGCAGACGAAGGGATTGAGAAAGCGCTTTATGATGATCGGGTGCGTGGAATTCTTTGTTCCTCATTTGGGTCGCCTTGCGTTCCGGTTATAAATCCGAGTTTTATTGATTCAAATGCTCTTTCTGGCGGGTGTTATTCCGTGAGGATGGATAAGTCGGACATCGGGGGCGGTCTTGCGGATAATTCGCTTAAAGTCACCGGACAGTCTTTCTGCGGCCCCGGCGCTTCGCGATTCGTCCGCCGCGCATTTGAGCTTATTTATACAAGTGCTGCGCCATAACGTGTATGGATAGACGGCATGCGGCAGAAAGGATCCTAAAGCTCCGGAAAGAAATCGATCATCACCGCTATCTTTATCACGTCCTTAATCGCTCGGAGATTTCCGATGAGGCGCTCGACTCTTTGAAGCATGAGCTCGTAGCGCTCGAGGACGAATTTCCGGAACTCGTAACCGCAGATTCCCCTTCGCAGCGCGTCGCGGGCGCGGTTTTGAAGGGGTTTAAAAAAATCCGCCATGGGGCGGCGATGCTTTCTTTGGGAGATGTGTTTTCTTCCCGCGAGCTCGCAGAATGGGAGAGTAGGATCAAAAAACTTCTTTCGCGCGGGGAGGAGCTTGATTATTTTTCGGAGTTGAAAATCGACGGATTTGCGATTTCCCTCGTCTATGAAAACGGAGTGTTAAAAAGCGCTTCAACCCGCGGAGACGGCAAGGTCGGCGAGGACGTCACGGAAAATATAAAGACGATTGAATCGGTTCCGCTCGCAATCGGGTTTCGAGACGGTATGGAGCAGGATCGCGAAATACGTGCGCTCGCTTCCCTGTATCCGCGCGCGGTCCGCGCGGTAAAAAATCTCGGGCGCACTGTCGAGATCCGAGGCGAGGTCTATATGGCAAAACATACGTTTGATGCGCTTAATCGCGAGCAGGAAAAAAGGGGATTGCCGCTTTTTGCAAATCCCCGGAATATCGCCGCCGGATCAGTTCGCCAGCTCGATTCAAAAATTACGGCCTCGAGGCGCCTTGATTTTCTTGCCTATGATATCGTCACTAATCTTGGACAGCGCACGCATGAAGAAGAGCATATAATTGCGAAATTACTTGGGTTTAGAACTGACCCGCATGCGAAGCAATGCCATGATCTTTCGGATGTTGAGGCATTTTGGAAGCATATTTTTTCTATCCGCGATAAACTCCCGTTTCTTATTGACGGCGTTGTCGTACAGGTGAACGAAAACGCGATTTTTGACAAGCTCGGCGTTGTCGGAAAAGCGCCGCGGGGCGCTGTTGCATTCAAGTTTCCGGGCCGCGAGGCAACGACAATAGTCGAAGACATTCAGGTGCAGGTCGGCAGGACAGGCGTCTTGACGCCAGTTGCGCACCTGAGACCTGTCGATGTCGGCGGCGTCACTGTTTCCCGCGCGACTTTGCACAACATGGACGAGATCGAGCGCCTCGATGTCCGCGCAGGCGACACCGTGATTATTCAGCGCGCCGGAGACGTTATTCCGGATGTGGTCCGTGTTCTTAAAAATCTCCGTCTGAAAGGATTAAAGCCGTTTCATATGCCCCGTGTTTTTTGCGGCGAGCCCGTGGTTCGGCCGAAAGGAGAAGTCTTGCACAAAATTCTTCATCCGGATCGATGCGCGCTTGTAAGGCGCGAGCGGTTCTACCACTTTGTTTCAAAAAACGCGTTCGATATCCAAGGGCTCGGGCCGAAAATCGTTGACCGCCTCATCGATGAGGGACTTGTCGAGGATCCGGCGGATATTTTTTCCCTTGAAGAAGGCGATATCGCGCCCCTGGAGCGGTTTGCCGAAAAATCCGCGGAAAATCTCATCCGCTCCATCCGGGAGAAAAAGAAAATTGAGCTTCCGAGATTTCTTTTCGCACTCGGAATTTTGCATGTCGGAGAGGAAACCGCGATTGACCTTGCGGGCCATTTTGGTACGTTAGAGAAGATTCGCGCGGCCTCGGAGAGTGAGCTCTCTTCGGTTCCGAACATCGGCGGCGTAGTCGCACAGTCGCTCTTCGAATGGTTCCGGAAAAAAGAAAACGAAGCATTTTTGAAAAAACTGAAAGATTCCGGCGTCCATCCAAAAGAAGCCAAGGTATCCCGGAAGCCGAAGAAATTCGCCGGGTTCACGTTTGTCTTGACCGGCGCGCTTCGCGCGATGACCCGCGATGAGGCAAAGCGGCGGATCCGGGAGCTCGGCGGCGATATTTCAGGATCGGTGTCGAGAAAAACGAGCGTTGTGGTCGCAGGAGAGGATCCGGGCTCCAAACTGGACGACGCGAAGCGTCTCGGCGTCAAGGTGGCGAGCGAAAAAGAATTTTTATCAATGATCGGCGAATGACGAGTATGATTTCAAAAGAAACGGTTGAGCATATATCACAATTGGCGCGGATAGACCTCACCGACGACGAAAAAAAGCGTTTCGGAAAAGAGCTCGCCGCAATTTTGGAGTTTGTCGAAGCGCTCAATGAAGTAGACACCTCGTCCACCGTTCCGATGTCAGGCGGCACCCGGATGTCGAATATCATGCGCAAAGATCACGAGGGCTCCGGGATCCTCGAGGGGAAGGCGGATGAGCTTCGGCGCGCGGCGCGCGCATCGAAAAAATCATATATAGAAGTGCCAAACGTTTTTGAATCATGAAGCGGCCGTCTCTGTTTACCCCGTTAGACCCTGAAAACTTCGGCTCAGAGGCCGGAGACGAAAAACGGGTATATCAAAAGCAGAATAAAAACCCTGTCCTTAAGGGCGGGGATCTAACGGGGTTTACAATCGAGGAAGCGGGGCATGCGTTGAGGAGTGGCGCAGTGAACGTGAGGGATCTTGTGTCTGATTGTCTTTCCGTTATTCATGAGCGGGATCGGGATATTCATGCGTTTCTCGATGTATATGAAGACGCGCTTCGCGAGGCAGAAGAAAAAGATGCGATTCTCCGTGATGCTCCAGAGACCTCTCCGCTTTTCGGCATCCCCATCGCTTTGAAAGATAATATTCTTGTTGAGGGGAAGCGCGCGACCGCAGGCTCGAAGATCCTTGAAAACTATACCGCGGGTTTTGATGCAACCGTTGTCAGAAAACTTAAGGAGGCAGGCGCAATCATCATCGGAAAAACAAATCTTGATGAATTCGCCATGGGCTCTTCGACTGAAAATTCCGCATTCGGCCCCACAAAAAATCCATGCGACGAGTCCCGCGTGCCCGGCGGCTCGTCAGGCGGTTCGGCCGCGGCAGTGGCCACGGGCATGGCATTGGGCGCGCTCGGCTCTGATACAGGCGGCTCGATCCGCCAGCCCGCATCGTTTTGCGGGGTTGTCGGCATGAAGCCGACCTACGGCAGGGTGTCCAGGCACGGCCTTATTGCGATGGCTTCGTCGCTCGACCAGATCGGGCCCTTTGCAAAAACAGTGCGGGATGCGGAAATTATGTTTTCTGCGATTGCGGGAGGGGACGAATTTGACGCAACGTCGGTCCATCATTCGTATGAGGAAGCCGAAAAAAGTTTTGCGCTTCGAGGCCTTCGGATCGGCGTTCCAAAAGAATATTTTCGAGAGGGTCTTGATCCGGCAATCGCATCGCGGATCGGGGAGCTTTTGAAGTTGCTTGAAAAAGAAGGTGTTGTTGCGAAAGAAATTTCTTTGCCGCATTCGTCCTACGCGCTTCCCGCGTATTATATCGTTGTTCCGTCCGAGGTGTCTGCGAACCTCGCGCGTTTTGACGGCATTCGGTATGGTGTTCCCGATCGGGAGGAAGAGAATCTTTTTGAGATGTATTCAAAAACCCGCGCGCGCGGGTTTGGGCCTGAAGTGAAGCGGCGGATTATTCTCGGGACCTATGCGCTTTCCGCCGGATACTACGACGCGTATTACGTGAAGGCGCAGAAAGTCCGCCGGGAAATCGCTTCGGATTTTGAGAGCGCGTTTCGCGACGTCGATATCGTGATCGGGCCCACAACTCCGACACCTGCGTTCCGATTCGGGGAAAAGACGGGCGATCCCGTTTCCATGTATCTCGCCGATATCTATACGGTCGCCGTAAATCTCGCAGGGCTTCCCGGAATTTCTCTTCCCGTCGGCACTGTTCCGGCGGAGGGCGGAAAGAAACTCCCGTTCGGTATGCAGATGATTTCTCCGTGGTTTGACGAAAAAACGCTTTTTGGCGCCGCGCGTGGCATCGAGCGCATTCTTGCCTCTTCGCCCTCTTGATTTTTCAAATTTTTTCGTGTATAATGTTTTAACAAAATCATTTTACGAGTAAGCGCGTTATAAAAATATAATTATCTTTTAAACGAGGAAAGCTGCTTTTGAAAACATACGGGACAAGGCGGTCAAAGAACGTTTACCCCATATACTTGAGAGAAAAGTTACTTTTCTAGAGAAGCAATACGTTTTACCGGCAATAGAGGCGGCGATTGCATGGTCTTTTGCGAAGCAAAAGAAGCGCCGCCGGCTCTTAGCGAGTTTTATCGCTGGATAAAACTCGCGTGCCGGGAAAACGCATTGTCGAATGTATGCCTCCATTTCAACAATTCACCATTAAAGCCCAAGAGGCGCTTAAAAAAGCGCACGATTTGGCGTTAGAGCGTTCGCACCAGCAGATAGACGTGTTGCACCTTTTGTCGTCGCTTGTGCTGCAGGAAGAAGGGACGGTTGATTCGATTCTTGAGCGCTTGGAAGTTGACGTTTCGCTTCTTGTAGACCGCCTTTTCGAAGCGCTTGATGCGATGCCGCGGGGCGCCATGGTCGCGACCCCCATCGGACAAGTGTATCTTACGCAGGATCTTGCAAAGACGATCGAGCAGGCGCACCGCGAGGCGGCACAATTAAAAGACGAATTTATTTCGACCGAACACCTTTTGCTTTCGCTCATCGAGATTCCGTCGCGCGCTCGCGAGATTCTTGAACGCGAAGGCATCAATAAGGAAGTCGTCTTGAAAGCGCTTGCGGAGCTTCGCGGCGGCCAGCGAATCACGGATCCGGAGCCGGAAACAAAATATAACGTCATCGAGAAATACGCGCGAAACCTCACGCGCCTTGCGCGCCAGGAAAAGCTTGATCCCGTGATCGGCCGCGACGGAGAGATACGCCGCGTCATGGAGGTCTTGTCGCGCAGGACAAAAAACAATCCGGTGCTCATCGGAGAAGCCGGCGTCGGAAAAACGGCGATTGTGGAAGGGCTTGCCCAGAGAATCGTGTCCGGCGACATCCCGGAAACGCTCAAGGAAAAAGAGCTGATTTCAATAGATCTTGCGGCTATCATCGCGGGGACAAAATACCGCGGCGAATTTGAAGACCGCCTGAAGGCGATTTTGCGCGAAATAGAGCGCGCAGAAGGGAAATTCATCGTTTTTATCGATGAACTTCATACGATTGTCGGCGCCGGCGCAGCAGAAGGCGCGATGGATGCGTCAAATATGCTGAAGCCTCCGCTCTCGCGGGGGGAGCTCCATGCGATCGGCGCGACAACCCTGAAAGAATATCAGCGCTATATCGAGCGCGACCCCGCGCTTGCGCGCAGGTTCCAGCCAGTATACGTTGAAGAGCCGTCTGTGGAGGATACGATCTCAATTCTTCGCGGCCTCAAGCCGAAGTACGAGGCGCATCACGGTATACGGATTACCGATGCCGCGCTAGTCGCCGCATCCACCCTTTCTTCGCGCTATATCACGGAGCGTTTTTTGCCCGATAAGGCGATTGACCTTGTCGACGAGGCCGCATCAAGCCTGCGGCTCCAGATGGACTCGCTCCCGAAAGAGATTGACGAGACGCGGAGAAAAATCATGAAGCTTGAAATCGAGCGCGAAGCCTTGAAAAAAGAATCGGATAAAAAAGCGAAGGCGCGCCTCAAGGATATTGAAAAAGAAATTACCGCGTTGCAGGAGAGCATTGCGGATTTTGAGTCTGCGTGGAAGCAGGAAAAAGAAATGATCGTCGACATCCGCGCGCTCAAAAAAGAGCTTGACGGCGCGCGCCAGGAATCAGACATCTCGGAGCGCGCGGGCGAGCTGGGGAAAGTCGCCGAGCTTCGCTACGGCAAAATTCCCGAAGCGGAAAAGCGGCTTCGCGAGTCAGAAGAAAAATTGAAAAAGCTTCAGAAATCGCGCCACCTCCTTCGCGCCGAAATAATCGAAGAGGATATTGCCGATGTCGTCGCGCGCTGGACTGGAATTCCTGTGACAAAAATTATTGAAACTGAAGCGTCTCGCCTCATACGGATGGAGGACAATTTGACGAAGCGCGTGATCGGCCAGAACGAGGCGATTAAAAAAATCGCAAACGCAGTGAGGCGCTCGCGCGCGGGGATCGCGGAAGAGAACCGTCCGATCGGCTCCTTCATGTTTTTGGGGCCGACCGGTGTCGGAAAGACCGAGCTTGCGAAAGCGCTCGCGGAGTTCTTGTTTGCAGACGAG
>MHQD01000003.1 GCA_001822215.1 Candidatus Sungbacteria bacterium RIFCSPHIGHO2_01_FULL_50_25 | reverse complement strand
TACGACGCCCGCGACAAGATAGAGGTTTGAAAACGGATTATACTCGAGTATGCTTTTTTTCAGACTCCGAAGCGAAAAAGAAAGAATAAGAGTGTAGGTGGCAACCGCAGTAAATATGAATGTTCGAACGAGGTCAGCCGGAAATCCCCAATGGAGCAGGAAATAATATAAGAAAAACAAGAGAAGCGATGTGGGAACCCCGATGGCAAAAATCAAAATCTTCATCTCGTTATCAAAAAGACTTCGGTGGAGCTGGCGCGGCCGCGCGCCGATATCATCAACCCCCTCTTCAAACGCAAGAGCGATCGCTGGAAAACTATCCGAAAAAAAATTTATATAAAGAATCTGAAGCGCGGTGAGCGGTAATGCAACACCCGCGATAATGGCGCCCCCTATAATGAGAAGTTCATCCAGTGAATTCGATAAAAGGTATACAATAACCTTTCGAATATTATCAAGAATCCGCCGCCCCTCTGACACCGCCTCCACGATCGTCTCGTAATTGTCGTCAAGAATGACAAGATCTGCGGCGCTCTTGGTAACGTCGGTGCCTGACCCCACCGCAACGCCGATGTCTGCGGCCTCAAGCGCTGGCGCATCATTTACGCCGTCGCCGGTGACCGCAACCACTTCCCCTTTCTCCTTATACAAATTCACGAGCATCATTTTTTGCTCGGGTGAGACGCGCGCGTATACCGCGGTCTCATCGGCGCGCGCCATGAGCTCTTCTTTTTTCAGGGAGTTTAAGTCTTCTCCGGTGAGAACCGCGCCCTCCCCGTCAACCATCCCGAGCTCGCGCGCGACCGCCTCTGCGGTCCCCCGATGATCTCCGGAAACTATAATCGTCTTCACCCCTGCGGCGCGTATGCGGTGTATCGCATCTTTCACGCCTGCGCGAATCGGGTCTTTAAGAATAAGAAATCCTTCGAATGTATAATCTCGGTCTTTGGGATAGGTTTCTGCCGCACCGAACGAAAAGGAGGAAATCCGTTCGAATTCCTTCGTCAGATCCCCAGAATGGGGCTTTGATGCGACGCCGATCACCCGACAGCCGGATATGGCTTTTTCTCCGACAAACACGTTTCCTTTTGCCTCTTCTTCGGAAGACATCCGCGCAAACGCAAATAACGCGTCGGGCGCTCCCAAAAGCACAAAACGTTTTTCATGGCCGGCTCCCGCAAAAACCGCAGAAAATTTTCGGCGCGCATCAAACGGCAATCGCTCAACAAGCGACTCTGTATCGGAAGAGCTAGTGGAAACTCCGTATGACTCTGCGCTCCGGAGAAGCGCTGATTCAAGCGGGTTTCCCACAATCCGCCAGAGCGCGGGAGAATCTGCCGGATTTTCAATAATCGCGGTTGAGTGAAGAAGCGCGTGTTCAATGATGCTCTTTTTTGCCTCACCGCCATCGTTCCCCCACGGATACACCTCGCTTAACGTCATGCGCGCTTCGGTGAGCGTTCCGGTTTTATCGGTCAATATGAGTGTTGTGGACCCGAGTGTTTCTGCGGCAAGCAATTTTCTTATAACGGCGTTTTGCTTTGACAGGCGCT
This sequence comes from Candidatus Sungbacteria bacterium RIFCSPHIGHO2_01_FULL_50_25, assembly GCA_001822215.1. GTDB lineage: Bacteria > Patescibacteriota > Minisyncoccia > Sungbacterales > HO2-52-23 > 2-01-FULL-50-25. The sequence goes on along the minus strand of MHQD01000003.1, from coordinate 10,303 downwards.
CGACCCCAACCGAAAGAATTACGGTAAGCGCGATTGGAAGCCCCTCGGGAACCGCAGACACCGCAACCGCCACAGAGATGAGAAACATCTCAAATGGTTCATACCCGTAGCTCAATCCGACAAAAAACAAAAGAACAATGAGGGCGCCAAGCAGCACTCCGGCCCAGAGGGAAAAATGCGCGAGCGCAGCCTGTAACGGAGTCTTATTCCGTTCGCGATCGCGCGCGCGAATCAAAGATGAAATTTTCCCGAACTCGGTATGGGCGTCTGTTGCCGTGACCACCGCCTCGCCGGCGCCTTCCACCGCAAGAGTCCCGGAAAATACTGCCGGGGTCCTGTCGGGAAGCGGCGTTTTCGGAGGAAGCTCGCCAACGGTTTTTTCCTGCGGAACCGATTCTCCTGTGAGAACAGATTCGTCTATCTGGAGCGCGCTCGCGTAAAAAATCCTCGCATCAGCCGGAATACGGTCCCCGCGGGAAATCCGAATAACGTCCCCGGGGACGAGAAATTCCGCATCAATCTCTTCCTCCTTTCCGCCGCGCCTCACGCGAACGCGCGTCCTGATATAGGAACGAAGAAGTTCAAGAACCGACTCGGCTTTATACTCCTGCCAAAATCCAAGAAACGTGTTTACGGCAACAGCCGAAAAAATAACTCCCGCGTCTACCCACTCTTTGAGAAAAAGCGTCATTCCGCCGGCGACAACCAAAATAAGAATGAGGGGGCTCCGAAACTGATTTGCAAAAATCCGTACCCCGTTGAGGCGCTCGGCGGCGTCGATAATATTTGAACCAAAAAGAGAAAGCCGCTCTTTTGCCTCGTCCTCTGAAATCCCTTTGGGAGATGAGGAAAGCACCCGAAACGTTTCTTCGGGCGTCATGGACCAAAACGGATGCAGAAGGGTTTTTTCGGAAAGAGGCTCGCGACGGTCTTCCATGATTCAGGCGCCTAGCGCCCCATAAGAAGTAAATGGTATCCGATGCCACCCACCACGACGCAAAGAAGCACCGCGCGGGCAAGAAGTCCGTACCACGCGATGCGCTCGCCGCGGCGCGTTTTCATCACATAGTGCATGCAAAGAATGAGCGCGGCATCCACCCCAATCGCGATCGCTCCCACTATCGCAATCATGACAATGAAATCGGTAAACCCAAAAAGGTAAAAAGCGAGTGGAACACTATTCGCTCCGATCCACGCCCAAAGACGCGGCACGCCGAAATCAAGCTCAAGCATCATTTGAAACGTTTTCTGGAGCGCGACAAACGACGTAAACACCGCAAGGAGCCCCACGACAGCACCCAACACAATCACTTCTTCATCAACGGCGCCGAGAAGCCCTTGGAGCGCTTCGCGGCTTGTGAGCGCGCCGGAGACGCCGACGACCGCAAGAGAAAAGAAAAAATAGACGAGGGCGGGAAGAAGCGTTCCTGCGACCACGGCGATTTTTACTCTGCGTTCATCATTGCCGAGAAACGTAACGACATCGGGAATCAAAACTCCTCCCCACAGCGCAAAGAGCAAAATCCCATATGGAATAAAAAAATTGCCGGTGGTCCATCCCTGAAATTCCGCTACATTCGCGAGCGGGAATAAAAGATACACGAGGAATCCGATGAATAGGATGAGAAACGCGGTAAGAATTGCGTTTATTGCGGCTTCGCTCCGTATCGGGAAAAAAGTGATGAGGGCGCCTATGCCTGCGAGGAAAAATACGAGGTAAACATCGAACGACATCGCGCCCGTGGGAGCAAAGATCCACGCGCCCGCCCGAAGCGCGTCACCCAAAAAGCGCGACCCGAGGAGAAGATATACCAAAAGAGTGCCGATCGCGCTTGCCGCAATGCTCCCCAATGCGATATATTCCGCCCACTTCCCCAGATACATCCCCGCGTATCCCGGGAGACGATGCGCCTCTCCGGTTTTCGACACGACCTCCGCGTACGACAGATGGAAAAGAATGACCGCGGCGGTGAGAACGATGAGCTCCGCCGTGCCGAGCAACACCCCGGCGTGCGCGAATGAAAACGGAATCGCAAACATTCCTGCGCCGATGATCATGCCCGCAAGCATGAGAATTCCGCCGCAAAGCCTCAAAAAAGACATAGAAATAGTTAATCGGTATCCTGAATTTTCTCCTTATTGACAAGCTCGATCACTTTTTCGACGAGCCGCGCGGGGTCAGAATCAAATACGACTTTCCCGCGGCCGCGCCGCGCTTTTTCAAGAAGCGATTCAATTTCGTCAGCCATTCCTCCGGTACCAGTAAGAACGCCGATTGGTTTTTCGTCTTCAAACGCAATCGTAAACTCATTCAGCGTTCCCATCCGCCCGCACGTCACAAAAATTGCATCCGCGGTTCTGGTAAGAAGAAGATTCCTGCCGGAGTACCCGAACCCGGTATAGATAATGATATCGTGATAGTCAATCGGGAGACGGTATTTTTTCACGTGCTCTATTTCGGAGGATGCGGGCGAGACGCCGATCACGAAACCGTTTGCTTCTTTTGCGCCGATCGCGCCCCAAAACGGCGCGCCGGTCGTTGCGCCGGTGATCAAGACGCCGTTACGGCGCACGATCGCGCTACCGAGCGCTTTGGTGCGTTCAAGCGCATCCTCGGCGCAATGACCCGTCTCCGCCGCGCCTGAAATACACAGTTTATATTTTAAATGACTGTGAAGAATCTTGTTCATCCCGTTACCGCCAGAAGACCGCGGGCAGAAGCCCGCAGAGGAGTAAAATCCCATCTCTTAAAAAGTCCTAATGAATACCGTGGCTGGCGGGCCGCGGTAGCGGGATTCATACGCCGTTCTTCCATTCTACCCGAACCGTTTGCGCGAAACAAATCAACCCTTCGACTCTCCGGCCTAAAGGCCGGAGTATGCTCAGGGTTGATACTGAGCGGCGCCTTTACCCTCGCCTCAAAAGGCGAGGTTCGGGCGCCGCCGAATGTATCAAAGCGATACGGAATCGAAAAGCTGCGGCGCGTCTGCTTTGATGCCGAGGCGATCCCGAATTTCCTGCGTCAGGTGGAGCGCGGCGTCATCCTCTCCTTGGACAACGAATACGCGCCGCACATGCTCTCGCGCGCGCTCAATAAATGAAAAAAGTTGGGGGTTATCCGCGTGCGCGGAAAATCCGTTTATCTCGCGCACCTCCGCGCCGACCTCTATTCCATTCCCCAACACCCGCACAAATTTTTCTCCTTCAAGGAGCCGGCGCCCCAAAGAGCCCGCGGCTTGATACCCGACCACCACGAGCATATTCCTTGAATCGCCCAAGTAGCGGCGGAGATGATGGAGAATCCTACCGCCGGTCATCATGCCGGATCCCGCGATAACGACCTTCGGCGGCGAAATATCATTTATCTTTTTTGAATCGTCAACGGTCTCCGCGAGATGAAGTTTTTTAAACTGGAAAAGATGCGGATGCTTTGTGTAGAGCGACCGAATCTCGTCTTTATAATATGACGGATAGCGCTCGAATACGTGCGTAATCTTGATCGCAAGGGGCGAATCAACAAACACCGGAATATCGGGAATCCGCTTCTCGGCAAGCATTTCGTTTAAGAGGTGCAAGAGGTCCTGCGCGCGCTCTGTCGCAAACGCGGGAATCATCAAAACCCCCCCGCGAGCGGAAACGTCTTCTACGGCGCGCTCGAGAGAAATTTTCCGTGCTTCGTCTGACTCATGGGTTCTGTTCCCGTATGTTGATTCGATCACGAGATAATCCATTTCTTGAACGGATTCCGGCGGCGGCAAAAGAACCGACGGCGTATTGCCGAAATCGCCCGAGAAAAGAATCCGCTTCCCCTCGGCGCGTATGTCCACGAATGCGGACCCCAAAATATGCCCCGCGTCGCGAAACATGACCCTCATATCGCCGAAGGAAAATTCGCGGCCATACGCGCGATCCTCCCAGAGGGAAAACGCTTTTTTGATATCTTCCTCTCCGTATATCTGATCCCCTTCTTTTTCCGAAAGAGTAAGCGCGTCTTCAAGAAGAATCCTCGCGATATCGCGCGTGGGCGCCGTAGAATAGATCGTCCCGCGAAACCCGTCCTTCACGAGCTTCGGAATCCTGCCGACGTGATCTATGTGCGCGTGCGTGACAAAAAGCGCGTCAATCTCGCTCGGAGAAAATTGAAACGGTTTTTTGTTAAGCGCGGGACACTCCTCGCACCCTTGAAAAAGCCCGCAGTCAACAAGAATTTTTTTATTTTCTGCTTCGAATAGATAGCAGGCGCCCGTCACCTCTCGCGCGCCGCCGTGAAAAGAAAGATTCATACAACAGCTATTCTCTTATACTACCGGCTTATGTTCATATCATCAAACAAAAAAGAACGCCCCGACACTTGGCCGGGGAATTCTTGAGAGAGGAATCAGGCTTTAGACCACTCCTTTGTCAAGGCAAAAAGGCAAAGAAGTGTGCGTCTTTTTATTATACCACCTAACCACGCGCACACACAGTCTCATATCCACAGGACGCAAAAACGCTTACACATTGCGCTTTGAAAACCAGATAAAAGAGGAGTACGATAATTGGGCAGAAAATATTCCTTAGTTCAACGGGTCTCGCGCGAAATCCGTCCTCGTAGTTCAATGGATAGAACGCAGCCCTCCGAAGGCTGTAATGGCAGTTCGAATCTGCCCGAGGGCATTTGCACAAGACAAAACCCCTTCCGACACGATGTCGGAGGGGGTTTTCGCAGTTTTGATTCCGCGATTTTTTTACAAAAAGTGCAAAGAGCGGATCACGGAATCAAAACTGCGGGGGATCTCGTAAGTCGAAACTCACGGATCCCCGTACTATTTGTGGGCTAGGCCGGCTGTTACACCCTGACATTCATAAATCTTGTAGATCTGAGTCAGGTCGTGCGCCGGCTTCGCCCGATGGGGGCTAGGAAGAGATGGGCTCGAAGTGACACCACTCGATGCCGTCCGGGCCGACCTGGACAGCAACGATCCTCCGCTGCTTGTCAGAACCGCCCGAAATCGTTGGGGCCGTGTCAGCGGCGGTGCCACGAGGTGCGGTGGCGGAGATTCGAATCACCGTGCCCCCGCACTTCCCCTGGAACAATATCTTCGTCAGGTCCATGAGCGGCCCCCCTCCTAGCTAGTTGAGCTTCTTCACCCCGGCGGCCCGAGCGAACTCGGGCGTGATCATCGCGTAGAGCACCGCGCCGCCCACGAGGACGGCGAGCGACACGACGAAGAACAACGCCGTCATTCGAATCACCTCCCTTCCTTTCTCTCCCACGACTCGCGCCGAGGAGGAATGGCATTCAACTGCTTCTCGCACCACCAGAGCCCCGCGGCCATGATGACCGCGTAGACGCCAAGGACGATGTATCCCATCACTTACCTCTCTTTTTTTCGAGGAACTGCGATCGGGCAACATACTTTACCCGCGGCGGAGATCCACCCTAGGAATGCACGTAAATTTTTTGTGAGTGCCCTCGATGAATCCCCTGCGCGGACATTGATGCGTTCTTTATTCGGAGTCCCTTAGCCACGAGGGCGGACTTACCGAGGAGGGACGGAAGCCTTTTTCAGGACTCCGAATAAAAAACGCACCACAATTTCTAAAGATATGTATATTATATACCAATTTGACAAAAAAGTCAATATATTTCACAAATCATTATAAAACAGCTTATATAAGCCGTTATCCTTACTCTTACCCCCTTGAGTGCTACGTCAGCCGGTCTGCGACCGCAAATGCGCCGAATGAATGCGGTTTTATTACCGGTTCAAAATCATACCCCTTGATCATGCCCGCAATTGATTCTGCGATGTCTTTTGTCGGGCCGTTTTTCCCGACATCCGCGTGAATTTCATTTCCGTCCCAAAAAAATTCGCTTCCGAGCGAATCACGGAGGCGCGAGCGAAGCTCTTGACCGAGCATGATCGAGGCAACCGCTTCTGCGATGATCCGATCCCGAAGCGTCTTATACGTCTTCTTCTGCGACTCTGTCCAGAAAAAAATGCCGCCCTTTCCTATTCTCCACACGGTGATTGCGCTTACTAAGGTCGTCGGGTCTGCTGACGCAGAGTCGGTTCCGACAATAACCTTATAGAAGTCTTCTGGATGCGCGCGGATGAAAAAAATAATCCGTTCGAGCACGCCGTCGAAACTAAGCGCGCCGAATGTCGGACTGCGAAAGACTACCTCTTGTATGTTTCCGTTTCCTTCCATGGGTACCTCGAAAAAAAGATACTGTCCTTTCTATACCATATTTTAAGATTCTAAAACAAGGCCTCCTGGAGATCTGCCGGAATGACATAGGTTTCACCGGTTTCCTGGGCGCGCAAAATCCGCGCGAGCCGGAAGTTTCTCACGCCCTGCCGGAGGTGGCAATACGCTTCAACTTCCCCGTTCGGCCGTATTGCGTATACGTCAATTGAGCGGGTCTTTTTAAACCCGAGGCCGTCTGAATCTTCCGAAGAAACATACTCGATCGAGAGGCGCTTTCGCGCGCGAAACGCATTTTCGATGGTGTCGAGGACCGGCCGCTTTGCGCCGCGCCCCCAGTCTACGGGAATCGAATGAATCTTTCCGTCGCCGCGCGATTCAAAAAGAACGTGCCCGTTTTTTTTCCCGTATTCGTAGAGATCGCGCGTGAGACGCACGTCGTCAAGACAATATTTTTTTACGTCCTCAACCCGCCCTTGGCGGAACCACTCGAGCGCTTCAAGGCCGTGGCCGGATTTGCCCTCGCCCACGGTCGCGCGGGCAAGCGCATCGAGCCCGACGCGATGTCCCAAAAAATTCACCACATCTTCAAATATGTCGGTAACCGCGATCCGCTCGATAATCCCCGGCGATACGTACGCCGAAAGCACGGGAATATCAAAAAGCTTCGCATTGAACCCAATGAGGTGTTCGGTATTTTTTAGAACCGCCTCAAATTCAGGAAGTTCGTGCTCTTCGTAGGCGCGGAATGAATCGGATGCGTATGAGTATGCGCCGAGAACCGCAACGCCGAGCAGGGCAAGGTGTTCCTTCCCGCCGACATCGGCAAATGACTTTTTTGTTTCGATATCAAAAACAATCGTATCGCGCATTGGGGGAGTATACCGAAAAATAATTATCTTCGCTACTCCCCTTTTTCTTTGAGAAGCGCGCGGTGGGTCGCGGGCAATGTCCCGGATAAGAGATACACCTCGTCTCCTATGGAAATTTCGTGCCGCTTCGCAAACCCCGCGGGAAGTTCAAGCACGAGCTCCGCCGAAATATCCGGACTGTAGCGCGTAAGAAATTCATCGGGTACCCCCGGCTCCGCCTCGGCGGAATGTTCAATATCGGCAACTTTCCCGTTCTTTATCCAAAGAATATCAATCGGAAACGTCATACCTTTCATCCACATCGCGTGGCGATCAAGGGAATCGAAAAGAAAAAGCATCCCTTCGTTCTTCCCAAGCCCGCCGCGGCCCGAAAGTCCCCGGGTCTTTTCGAGACTTGTAATCGCGAGATCAACGCGAATCACTGTTCCGTGCGCTTCCAAAAGCACCGATTGATTGATTGACGGGGGGACCATGTATAAGAATAATGCGGTGAGCACGAACAAAAGTATCAAAACCGCTACCAGGAAACGCAATGGGTGCTTCAGTGCCTTCATTGCCGCAAGTATAGCACAAAAAGAAAAGCCGCTTTAGGCGGCGCTATGTTCTGATTTTTTTCACTCGAATAAGGTAATCGAGATACTCATCGACAAGTACATGGGCGATTTTACGCGCCTTCCTCGTATTATCGCGGCGCGACTTACCGCAATCAACGTACATCAGCTTCACCGGAGAGGAGGATGAATAGCCGCGAATCTCGCTGGAAAACAATTTATCATTCGTCACAAAAAGAACCATGCGCCCGTGGTACCGGTCAGCGGCGAGACCGCATATGGCGGCAAAAAGCCCCCGGTCGTCTTCACACATTGACGGCGCGAATACGTCGAGAACAAAAATATGCTCGGCGAACGGGGCGACTTTATGCAAAACCCGTTCAAACCGCTTGCGGGGAATGCAGCAGTCGTAAAACACAACAACCGATTTTCTGTCTTCGCTCATTCGCGCTCCGTAGGAAAGGAGATCTTTCTCTACTATACACCCGGGGTAGTGCGCGCTCGAAAAGATTTTTCCCCAGCGTTACGCTTTTGTGCTCGCCGGAGCCGCTTTTTTAAAACGAGCGTAGAGCGCACTCACCCCTCTCTGGTATTCCTCTTTTGTTTTTACGCCAAAGCGGAGGCGCGCCTTTTCGCGCCGAATGAATTTCCTGATGGATTTCGGAAGCCGTTTTTTCATTGAAGCTGAAAAAGGCCTTTCGGCCTTTCATCACGATATAAAGAATACCCCTTTCCAGCCGCCTTGTCTATACCCCGCGCGCCGCGATCGCGCCAAAAAGCCGGGCGACGATATCGTCTGTCGGAAACCCGTATGTTTCAAAATCCCCGATCCGGTCGGCTGAATGAAGTCCGTCGCTTTGGCGCGGGTGGTCCGCTCGTTCGTGAAAATCAGAGCCCCCGGTCTTCAGGACGCGGTACTTTTCGGCAAGGCCGTATAAAAATTCAACATCGTCTTCGTTGTGGGATGCGCTGAAAACCTCAAGGCCGTCGAGCCCCCAGGAAAGAAGACTCTCGAGGAACTTTTCAAGTTCCTCATATTTCCCGCCGCTAAAATCCGGAATCACCGGATGCGACCACACGGCAACCCCGCGGGAGCTATGGATAAGCGCGATTGCGTCCCGCGCGCGTATGTGGGCGCGGGAGACGAAATTCCTTCCTGTATCCAAAAGATACTTTTTAAAAAATCCGTTTTTGTCGCGTACGCCGTCTGCCTCAAGCTTTGTTTTGTTCTCCGGCTTTTTCATGACGGCTGATACGATATGCGGACGCGTGACCGTCGAAGAATTCGCGGCTTCCTGGAGCACGTCGCCCCATTCGATAATGAGCCCCTCGTTTATTTTAAGATTCTCGACAATTTTTTTCGCGCCCTCGATCCTGCTTTGCCGGAAGTCTTCAATCGCCGCAAGAAGTTCGGGGTGCCGAACATCTATGCCGTAACCAAGAACATGGATATTATGCTCCTCTACCGACATTTCGATGCCGGAGATAACGCGAATCCCCGCTTCCTCGCCTCTTGCCACGGCCTCTTCAACGCCGGAAACCGTATCGTGATCGGTAAGGGCCATGATCGAGACGCCGTCCGCGCGCGCCATAGCGATAATTTCAGACGGGGTGTGTTTCCCGTCCGACGCGAGTGATTGAATCTGAAGGTCAAATGTATTCATCCCGTTAGAAATAAGACTCGCACAAAAAATCTGCGTCTTGCACTACTGTTATCACTACACTTTCTGCTGATAAAACCGTTTCTATTCGTGCCCGCGATTTCTCACGGGATTCATGCGATCAGACGTCGAATACAAGCAGCGTCTCGAAATATCCTGTCGACGTATTTTTCTTTATATCAACCTCGCTATACGAAACCGCCTTTATTTCGTTATCGAATTCTTCCGCGGGTACGCCGGAGAGTACGCCTTCAAGAAAGTTTTCCCCGAACTTCGTAAACCGGATATCAAAAAATACCCGGCTGCAGATATCCGACTCTGCGATGACACGAGAAAGGCAATCACCCAAAAGCGAATTGATGTCAACGGCTTCCACGCGGATGTCGTGGGGCTCTTCGGGCGCGGCTTTCTTTGCATCCAAAATTCCTTCCTTGAAGTAGGACGCGAGTCCCCGAATGGAATTCCGAAAAAGATCCTCGAGCGTCTTCCCCCACACCCGCATCTTCACTATTCCGTCATGATTGAAAATTTCAAACCCGCGGTCTTTCATATGTGTATTATACATCATATCAGCTTTTTGCGTTCTTGGAGAATGCCCAAACCTCTTCTTCGACAATGGCGCGCTCATCCCACGGAATTTTTTCCCCCCCTTTCACCATCATGAATTTTTCAGCTCCCTTGCCCGTAATCGCAATTGTATCCCCGGATTTTGCCGCGCGAAGCGCCGCCCGAATCGCGAGGCGCCTATCAAGAATAATATCGACAGAAATTCCTTGCGGAATACCCAAACGGATTTCTCGGATAATGTCTTCTGGGTCTTCGTCATATGAGTCCTCGTCGGTGAGAAACACGCGGCCGCAATAGCGCGACGCGACCTTGCCAAGTTCGGGGCGTTTCCATCGATCACGCCCGCCGCCCGCAGAGCCGAACACGCAAAGGAGCTCGCCCGTTGGCGCGTGATCTTTCAGAAATCGATACACGCGGTCAAGCGACTCCGGCGTGTGCGCATAATCAATGATCACAAAAA
>MHQD01000002.1 GCA_001822215.1 Candidatus Sungbacteria bacterium RIFCSPHIGHO2_01_FULL_50_25 | reverse complement strand
ATGGGATCTAGCCGCATCGCCGGCGAGCTCTCGGGCCGCAAATTCCGGCATTGGCTTTCGCTTCTTGAAGAGAGCCCAGGAATATGCCAGGCGCGCGCCCGACGGCCGTAAGTTTGGTCGGTTTTTTGCGCGCGTCATTTTCTGCCCTTTCATCGAGGGTTATTTATTTTTTTTCTAACTATTGATAAGCATTCATGAATAAAAAAAACTTTGTTTTTCTGGTAGTGGGGATTGTCGTGCTCGGAGTCATCGGCTGGATTGCATGGCCCGATGATAAAAACGGCGTGACAGCGGGAGATTCGGCAGACGCGGTCGTCCAGGGCGCGCTTGATTCTGATGAGAAAGCATATGACTTCGGCACGATCTCAATGGCCGCGGGGAATGTCCGGCATACGTTTGCGATTCAGAACAAAGGCGAGGGGTCTGTCGCAATCTCAAAGGTATTTACTTCTTGCATGTGCACCGAAGCAACGTTCATCCGCGGTGATGTTCGCGCGGGACCGTTCGGCATGCCCGGACACGGGTCTGTTCCGTCAATCAATGAATCGCTTGCGCCGGGCGAAAAAGCGGAAATCGAAGTGGTTTTTGATCCTGCGGCGCACGGCCCGTCAGGACTCGGGAGGGTTGAGCGCGTCATCTTCATAGAAAAAGCCGGCGAGCGAAAGCCGTTCGAGTTGAGATTTGTCGCGACTGTCACGCCGTAAAAACCATGAATAAGAAATTTATACTTGGTATCGGAGTTGCGGCGGCGGCAATCGGTTTTGCGGCGTTTCTCGGCGCCGGAGGCGCGGGTTCAAAAATACTGTGGGAGATTTCAAATAACGGAACGTGGCTCTTGCCGCTCGTGATTGTCTCGGCCGCGATCGACAGCATCAACCCATGCGCGTTTTCGGTGCTTCTTCTTACCATCGCATTCCTTACGGCGCTCGGCGCAACACGCGGAAAGATTCTTCGTATCGGCGGGAGTTTCATTGCGGGGATTTCCCTCGTATACATTCTGATCGGCCTCGGGCTTCTTCAAGCGCTCCATCTCTTCAATACTCCGCATTTCGTCGGCAAGGTTGCGGCGCTGGTTCTCGTTGCGTTTGGAGCAATAAATCTTCTCAATGAGTTCTTTCCTTCATTCCCGATTAAATTCCGCATCCCTTCTTTTGTCCACCGCCCGATGGCAACGCTCATGGAAAAGGGATCTGCGCCTGCCGTGTTTGTTCTCGGCGGGCTTGTGGGGCTTTGCGAATTTCCCTGCACCGGCGGGCCGTATCTCATGATTCTCGGGCTTCTCCATGACAGTGCGACCTATGTGAAAGGGTTCGGGTATCTTCTCCTCTATAACGCCATCTTCATCCTGCCGCTTTTCCTCGTGCTTCTTATTGCAAGCGCGGGCCCGTTTCTTGAGAAAATTCGGAAGTGGCAAAAAGATGAGAGGCCTCTCATGCGTTTCGGAGCCGCGGTTGCGATGATCACTCTCGGATTATTTGTTTTTCTTTTCTTCTAGCTATGGAACTGCTTTATGCGCTCGCTTCAATCGCTGTTATTACGGCGGTAGCGGGCGCCGCAAAAAAGTTTTTCCCTTTTTCGGTATGCCCGATCTGCGCCGGAGTTTTCGGCACGTGGCTTTGGATGCTTGTGAGTGAGTATCTCGGGGTTTTTTCGGGAGAGAGTTGGAAGATTATTACGGCGATTCTTATGGGCGGGTCAGCGGTCGGTATCGCTTACGGACTCGAAAAACGGCTATCCGCCGCAGCTTCGCCGTTTTTGTGGAAAGCGCTTTCGATTCCAGCAGGGTTTGCGATGGTGTACAGTTTGGTTACCTCAATGATATGGGGGGTTTTACTCTCGGCGGCATTTCTCGCATTTCTCGCGTTCTGGTTTTTTGTCTTGAAGCGCGGCAGCGCGTTGGGTGATGAGCCGCAAAACAAAGAGAAGTGGAAAGTCGAAGAATTAAAAAAGAAGTTAAAGGATTGCTGTTAGGGTGGCATCCGCTATCCGCGCGGATTTTATCCGTATCAGCGTATAAAAATCATGGAACATTTATGGAATGATGATCACAAAGAATCGCCGTCTAAATCAAAAGAATGGCAGCTTGTTGTCTCAAGCGCTATCGTGGCGTCAGCGCTCGTTATTTCTTCGGTTGTTTATTCATTCGGCGCGCGAATCGGCGCGGAACGGATCGCAAAATCACCGCCCGCTGCACCGGCCAGTGATCTCGCAGAAAAAGTTTTGCCCGCGCGCGGAGTTCTCCTTCCGGTAAGTTTTGGAGAGTTGGGGATTGAAATGGCGCGTGCGGGCGTAGTCGATGCTGATGCATTCCGAGCGCTCTATCGCGGCCGGGGCGGCCTTGGAGAAGAGGAAGATATTTTTGAGCGCGCCCGCGATAGCGCTGTAGTGATGACGCAGGAGAATTCGGGTATGTGGCTGAATCTCTTTTGGGCGCTTGGGCTCGGCAACAAAAACAGGATTTTGGAAAGTGGGCCCATGGCTGACGCGCGCTACGGCGGCACGGAGAATTTCGCTTCGACCGCGGGGTGGACACTTGCAGAGGGAAGCGCCATGGATCACTACAGCCGCCATCAATTTATGGTTTTAACGCTCCAAGAGCAGGAAAAAGTCGAGCGCGTGAGCAAAAATATTTTCCGGCCCTGCTGCGGCAATTCGACCTATTTTCCTGATTGCAATCACGGCATGGCGATGCTCGGGCTTTTGGAGCTCATGGCGTCCCAAGGCGTTTCTGAAGAGGAAATGTATCGCGCGGCTCTCAAAGTGAATTCATACTGGTTTCCGGATACCTATCTCACTATCGCTCAATATTTGAGCGCGAAAGGCGTTGACTGGCAAGACACAGACCCGAAAGAAATTCTGGGCGCGGGTTTCTCAAGTATTTCCGGATACCGCCGCGTTCTCGAAAGTGTTGATGAAAAAAGACAGTCCCAGGGATCTGGCTGCGGGATTGAGGCCGCGCCCCAGCCGCAAAATCAGCAAGAAAGCGGAAGCGGTTGTGGAATATAAAGTATCCTAAAGAAAGGTCGCAATCGAATGTATATTATATATGTAACCGGAGAATGATAAATATATGAGGAAATTATCACTCAAGAAATATGGTTGGAAGTGCGCGCTTGGCGCAGAGGTTGCCTACGGCATCTGCCTTGCAGGCGGACTGTTGCCGCTTCGGAGCGCGAAAGGCATCGAACTGCATCACGAACTCTTTGAGACACTCCCCGGGTTTGCGTGGATAAGTTTCGGAAGCGTTGTTCTTGGCGCAGTCTATGTGTTCGCATTCGCTTGGGCTTTCGCCTCTTATTTCGTTTGGATGCATAACTCCAGCCTGGTCGGGGAATAAACAGCATGTCTGATACAATCTACTTGCGATCTTTTTTGTACGGAATAGCGGCAAGCGCAATTCTGCTCGGCGTGTATTTTGGGGTGCTTACGCTCGTCTCCGGCTGGAGTTTCGCGCAAAACGAGTTTACCTCCTTTTGGTATTTCATCGTGAGTCTTGCAGTCGGCTTCGGGATTCAGATCGGCCTCTATACATACCTGAAAGAACTTATCAAAGGAGGACAAGGAAGCGGCAAGATTCTGGGCCTGACCGCGACGACGTCAACCGCAACAATGATTTCCTGCTGCACTCACTACCTCGCAAATCTTCTTCCGATTCTCGGCGTTGCGGGAGTTGTCACATTTGTCACCCAGTATCAGCGAGAGCTTTTTTGGGTCGGACTCTTGTTTAATCTCGGAGGGATCGCGTATATGGCGCATAGGATTTTTTCATTTCGGCGTTTATCTCTATGAAGTATCTGCTGTCTATGGGCATTCTTTTGGCTGCGGTGTTTTTGACTTATTTCATGGTTTTTACCGGAAAGGGAGAGTCCGTGAAAAACGGAGAGCAATCCGAAGAGCAGAAGAGCGAGGTTGAACAAAAACAATGGGAAACGAAAATCAGTGAAGTGCCGCCGGTTACGATTGAAATTACTCCTGTCGAGTTCGGGCCCGCCGCGAGCCAATGGAAATTCAATGTTATTTTCACCACTCATTCAGGGAGTTTGGATTTTGATCCGATGCAAGCCGCATTTATTGTTGATGACAGCGGCAGTGTCTCGCGGCCGATTGCATGGCAAGGCCCTGGATCGGGAGGCCACCACCGTGAAGGAGCGCTTCTCTTTAATGCGCCGAATCCCGCGCCGGCGTATGTGGAATTAAAAATAAAAGATGTCGGCGGAGTTCCCGAACGGCTATTCAAATGGGACATACGATAATATGAATCACCATAATCACAATGCGCATATCGAAGGAGCGCGCGAGGCGGTCTATACCTGCCCGATGCATCCGGAGATACGGCAGGAGAAGCCGGGCATGTGTTCCGAATGCGGCATGAATCTTGTCCCGGCAAAGCAAAAAACAAAAATAGCAGGCCGTGAGGAGCACGATAAGCACGCCGGTCATCATACCGAGGCGTTTCTCAAAAAGTTTTGGGTCGTTCTCATCCTTACGCTTCCCATACTCGGATACTCGGAGATATTCGAGATCGTCTTTGGATTCCGATTGCCGCAATTTCCATATGCAGGGCATCTCGTGTTCGTCCTCGGCTCTGTCATCTTTTTTTACGGAGGATGGATATTTCTTACAAGTTCGTATCGGGAACTGAAAGCGCGGCTTCCCGGAATGATGACGTTAATTGCGCTTGCGATTACCGCGGCCTACTCATTTAGCGTGTTCCAAACGCTTCGGGGGTCTTTGCACAATTTGTTTTGGGAGCTTGCGACGCTTATCGCGGTGATGCTTTTAGGCCATTGGATCGAGATGCGCGCAGTTCAAGGCGCAAAAGGGGCTCTCAAGGAGCTTGCGAAATTGCTTCCCGATACCGCGGAAGTCATGCGCGGCAATACGGCACAGATAATTCCGCTCGCGGATCTTGTGGTTGGAGATATCGTACTGGTAAAACCCGGCGGTAAAGTGCCGGCTGACGGGCGCGTTGCCGAAGGCCGTTCGGAACTCAACGAATCCATTATCACGGGAGAATCAAAACCCGTTTCGAAAATTGTTGATAGCGAGGTCATAGCCGGATCAATAAATGGGGACGGAAGCCTCAAGATAGAAGTAACAAAAATCGGCGAGCATACGTTTCTTGCCGGCGTGATGCGGCTTGTCGCAGAAGCAGAGGCGTCTAAATCGCGGCTCCAGATGCTTTCTGACCGCGCCGCGTTCTATCTTACGGTGCTCGCGGTTCTCGCGGGAGGCATTACGTTTGCGGCGTGGCTTTTTCTGGGAGCCGGAATTGTTTTTTCCATTGAGCGGCTTGTCGCGGTGCTTGTGATCGCCTGCCCCCATGCGCTTGGCCTCGCCATTCCGTTGGTAGCTTCCATTTCTACTACAATGGCCGCGCGAAACGGCCTTTTGATCCGCAGGCGCCTTTCTCTTGAAGCCGCCCGGAATGTGAGCGTTGTTTTGTTTGATAAGACAGGGACGCTTACGAAAGGTGAATTCGGGGTGGACGTTATTATTCCTAAAAGCGGCAGAAGCGAGACAGAAGTGCTCGAGATAGCCGCTTCAATAAATCTTCATTCGGAGCATCCGCTTGCGCGCGCTATGGCCGCGGAGGCGCGGAAACGCAAGCTTGAACTTGCCGAAGCGAAAAATATCGAGCGTATCGCGGCGGGCGGCATCAAAGGCGTGATCAACGGCAGAGAAGTTTTGGTCGGCAATGAAAGGTTGCTTGGCGAGTTCGCGATTCAGTTGGCGCCGGAATGTAAGGCCCGAGTCGACAGTCTTTCGCGGCAAGGCAAGACGGTAATTTATGTCGTTTTTGGGGGCGAGTTTGTCGGGAGTATTGCGCTTGCCGATCAAATCCGCGAAGAATCGCGCGAGGCCATCAGAGATCTCAAAGCGCTTGGCGTAAAAATTGCCATGGTAACCGGCGATTCCGAAGACGTCGCAAAGTGGGTTTCCGGGGAGCTCGGGGTGGATGAATATTTTGCAAAAGTTCTGCCGCACGAAAAATCTGAAAAAGTGAAGCTTCTTCAGTCAAAGGGAGAAAAAGTCGCGATGGTCGGAGACGGCGTGAACGACGCGCCTGCGCTCATGCAGGCAGACGTCGGCATTGCGATCGGCGCGGGCACGAATGTCGCTATTGAATCCGCCGGCATCATTTTGGTGCGGAGCGACCCTCGGGACATCGTGAAGATTATCCGTCTTTCCCGGATGACGTATGCAAAAATGATTCAAAATCTCTTTTGGGCGACCGGGTATAATATCGTAGCGCTTCCCATAGCCGCGGGGGTTCTCGCGTCAAAAGGAATTCTTCTCGATCCCGCCATTGCCGCGGTATTCATGTCGCTTTCGACCGTGATTGTCGCGGTAAACGCGGTGTTTCTCGGCAGACGTTCGCTCGCAAAAGAGTAGGCCTTGGATTCTTGCAATAATCGGCAAAATATTATATAATTTCACTTACTGTTTAATGCGGTTTTATTAGACGCGGGGTAGTCGCGTTTTTGCCTTTTTAATAACAAAAAATGTCACCGGTCACAAAAGTCCAGCAAGAACTTGAGCGCGGTGCGAACATCTCGATTATCAATCTGGTCGGCTCGCTTATCGAGCATGCCCAGCACGTGGGCGCTTCCGACATTCACATTGACCCGCTGGAGAATTCGATGCGGGTGCGGTTTCGGATTGACGGCGTACTGCATAACATGCACGCGCTCCCAAAAGGGATTCACAACGAAATTGTTTCCCGTATAAAAGTGCTCTCCGGGCTTCGGACGGATGAGCATAGCGCCGCGCAGGACGGCAGGTTCCGGTGCGCCATCGAAGGGACGCCGATTCCAATTGACGTTCGCGTGTCAATCGCGCCGACCTACTACGGCGAAAACGCCGTGCTGCGCCTTTTGTCCGATAAGGCGGAACAATTTTCGCTCGAGACGCTCGGGTTTTCGAAAAGCGATCGGGAAAAGGTTGCGCACGCCATAAAAAAACCGCACGGGATGATTCTTTCAACCGGCCCGACCGGCTCCGGCAAGACGACGACGCTCTATACCCTGATAAAAATGATCAATACTCCGGAGGTTTCGATTGTGACGATTGAGGACCCGATCGAGTATTCGATCGAAGGGATCGAGCAGATTCAGGTGAATCCCCGGACCGGCCTTACGTTTGCAAACGGGCTTCGTTCGATTCTCCGCCAAGATCCGAATATCATCATGGTGGGCGAGATCCGCGATTCAGAAACCGCCTCGATCGCCGTAAATACCGCGCTTACCGGGCATATGCTTCTTTCCACGCTCCATACGAATGATTCTGCGACAACGCTTCCGCGGCTTTTGGACCTCGGGATCGAATCGTATTTGATTGCGTCAACGGTTACGGTAGCGCTCGGCCAGCGGCTCGTCCGGAAAAATTGCAAAAAGTGCGCAAAGCCGAAAAAGCTTACGGACGCTGAAAAGAAGAGTCTTTCCGACGCGCTTCCGGAGCTCGACATGAAGGGCTCAAAATTCGCAAAAGGGGACGGATGCGAGGAGTGCTCGCGCACGGGGTTTAAGGGAAGAATCGGAGTAAATGAGGTTTTGGCAGTCGACGGCGAGGTGAGAGAGGCGATTTTGCGCAAATCCTCTGCGGCGGACATCCGAAAAATAGCGATAAAAAACGGCATGACGACAATGCTCCAAGACGGATTTGACAAGGCGTCCGGAGGACTTACTACGATAGAGGAGGTATTGCGCGTAGTCCATGAATAAAGTGCGGACATTTTTTCTCGGCCGGCTCTCGTTAAAAGAGCAAACGCTTTTTGCAAAGCGGCTTTCTTTTTTGATTACGGGCGGCATCCCGATCCTCGAGGGGCTTACGCTCCTTTCGCGCCAAGCGAAGACCCGCACGAAAAAAAAGATTTTTGAAAAAATTATTTTTGACGTCGCAAACGGACAGTTTTTGTCGACGAGCTTAGCGCAATTCAATAATATGTTCGGCGATTTTGCGATCAATCTGATCCGCGTGGGCGAGACGTCGGGGGTGCTCTCTCAGAATCTGAACTATCTCGCGGACGAGCTCAAAAAAAAGCAAATCCTCCGCCAAAAGGTGTTGAGCGCGCTAGTATATCCCGCGTTTATCACGGTGATGACGTTTGCGGTTGCCATTCTCCTCACGGCATACATTTTTCCGAAGATAATGCCGATATTCCAGAGCTTGCACGTAACACTTCCGATTACCACGCGGATTCTCATCTGGATGAGCGATGCGATCCGCAGCTATGGGTTCTATGCGGCCGGGGTGCTTCTCGCGGCGGGAATCGCTTTTGCCGTCTGCGTAAAAAAGATCGAGCTCTTTCACTATGCCGTTGACCGGACGCTCATCCGGCTCCCGATTGTCGGCCGCCTTATCCAGAGCTATAATATGGCGAATTTTACGCGAACACTCGGGCTTCTTTTAAAAAGCGGCATTTCGATTCTGCACGCGACAAAAATCGCGGCGGACACCCTCACAAACCGCGCCTACCGGAAAGAGGCGCGCACGGTGGAGCACGTGGTTTTGAAAGGGGGAAAAATTTCAAAACACCTTGAAAAAAGTCCGCGTCTTTTCCCGGACATGGCAACACAGATGATTTTGATCGGGGAGACGTCGGGGAAATTGCCGGAGACGCTTGTCTATCTTTCCGAGATGTACGAGCACGACGTGGAAGACATTACCAAAAATCTTTCAAGTTCTATCGAGCCGATTTTGATGGTCGTTATGGGCCTTATCGTCGGGTTTGTCGCAATTTCCGTAATTACACCGATCTATGATATTACGCAAAATCTTTCCAATAGCATCCGATAGGGGTTCACGAGGCGGTTTCACTTTGGTTGAAATCATTGTCGTCATGGGGCTTGTCATGCTCATTTTCGGCATCGGTTCTTATTTCGCGTTCGATAATTTCCAGCGCTATCTTTTTCGCAAAGAGCGGGATACCGCGATTGCGGTTTTGATGAAGGCGCGCTCCCGCGCGATGAATAATTTTTATGAAAAGTCGCATGGGGTCCATATTGGGTCAGACACTTTTACGCTTTTCCGCGGCTTGAATTACGGGGATGATCCGTCTACATATGAAGTAATCCCCGGAACAGCGGCTATTTCGAAATCGGGCGCGACGGATATTGTATTCGAGCAATTGAGCGGAAGACCTGCGGCCGCCGGAAACCTCACGCTTTCCTACGGCGCGTCAAACATAACTATTTCAATAAACAATGAAGGCAGGATCGATTGGTAGCGCACCCATATATAATGAAGGAAGCTCGACGATTGAGCTTATTATTTCATTTTCGGTCCTTATTTTGACGATGACCGCGGTTTTGTTGATTGCATTCGGGAATCAGTCAAATACTCTATACGCGGACTTGAATCAAGAAGCGCTCTATAAAGCGAATCGGGTCCTGGAAGATACCCGTGCAGACGCAAAAGGAAATTACCTTTCGGTGGTTACGGAATCCTATAGTCCGGAGACGATCTATTCTCTTTCGCGCGAAGTTATTGACCTGACGCCCTGCAAAAAGCGCGCGACCGCGCGCGTCACGTGGCAAACAGATGTCGGCCGTCCGCAGAAGGTCGAGCTTGCGAATGAGTTTGTAAACATAGCGGAAGCGCTTGCTTTGGGAGGGGATTGTGCCGACTCTCCGCCAAACGATGATTGGGATAGACCCGACAGTGCGGGATATATAGATCTTATCCCAGGGGGGCAGGAAGGAACCGACGTAGATGCGGCCGTCATAAATGGCACGCGATACGCATTTACAACATCGAAGAAGAATCCTCCCACAGAACTCGATTTTTGGGCAGTGGACGTTACAGATAGCGAAAATCCTGTTTTTGCTATGCCTGGTCCTGATTACGGCATAAATACCGGTCCGGGATTAAATGCCGTCGATGTTGACCCTGATGGTAAAATCGCCTACGTGGCAAGCGATAATATTAATGAGCAGTTACAAGTAATCGATATATCAGACCCGACAAATCCGCAACTTTTACTTCCCTCAGTTACGCTTCCTGGAGTGGGAAATTCATATCCGCAAGGATGGAGTATATTTTACTACGATCATCATGTATTCATAGGTACAAGGGAAACGGCTGGAAATGAATTTCACGTTTTTGACGTAACCAATCCTTTGTTGCCCATTCATCGCGGAAGTATTGAGATTAACCATAACGTGAATGATATTTTTGTTCGCGACCAGACTATTGGAGGCGTTACCAAGCGCCTTGCGTTTCTTGCTGTTTCATCTTCGGCCATAAGTCCCGAGGTCATGATACTTAATATAGATATGTCTACTCTCCCGTATACAATTTCACCCTTCGGATCCGGATTTGACGCTCCTGGAGAAGAAGATGGGACGAGTATCTTCTTGTTAGGAAATACGATTTTCCTTGGCAGGGAATATCTAGCGTCCAGTAATCCTCAATTTTATACACTTGATGCATCCGATCTTTTTAACATAGATGAATTTGATTCATTAAACGTTGGTTTGACAAACAATACTGCAATTGTCGGTATCGCTGTATCAGGTAAATTTGCATTTCTTGCGACTACACGACAGACAGCCGGTTTCCAAGTATGGAATATTGAGGATCTAACGAACATAAAACCAACTTCCGCATGCAACATCTATAACTACTCAGAAAAGGCGACGGGAATTGATTACTTGGATAATCGAGTTTATATTTCGAATGAATCGAATGACGCTCTCCGCATTATCTGGGATCACCCGACACTCGCTTGCTAATGGCTAAACAAAGACATCAATTTGGGTTTTCTCTTCTCGAAACGCTCATCTATATCGCGCTTTTTTCCTTTATTCTTTCCGGGATTTTGGCGGGGACGTTTTATATGCTCGACAGCACCGAACGGACGCGAGCAAAATTGCTTCTTGAAGAAGAGGGGAATTTCCTTTTGCGAAAGATTACCTGGGCGCTTTCCGGGCTCGACACAATTCAAGTTCCTGCTTCTGGTAATTCGGGACCAATTCTTACGGTAATAAGAGTCGGGCTTCCGTTAGGAGAAAATCCGTTGACATTTAGCGAAAATGGCGGAGTACTTCAGATGCAACGCGGGTCAAATCCGACTATTTCGCTTTCTAGCTCGGGTGTTAGTGTTAGTGGTCTTACATTTGAGCATATTGCGTCAGTTGTGGGGAAGCCCGCTGCCGTAAAGATAAATTTCCAATTGAATGGAAAACCGTTTGAGACGATTAAATATATACGTCAATGATCTCGTTAGAGAAAGAAAAAAACGGCTTTATAGCCCTCATTTCCGCAATCATAATTTCTGCCGCGCTTCTTTCTGCGATTTCCGCGCTTTCATTTACGAGTTATTTCATTCGTTTCGATATTTTGGAAGCGGAGTATAAAGACCAAAGCGCGGGACTTGCCGAGGCGTGTGTGGAGACAGCTCTTCTTAAACTTGCGAATGACAATGCATATTCGACAATAAATGAAGAAATTCCAGTCGGAGTTCATAAGTGTACAATTGTTTTAATTGATCCCTCCGTCTCCCCGATAGAAATCAGAACGAGTGCTGATGTGAATAATTTCTATACGAATTATCTTGTGAAGAGTATTATTGCCGCAGATGGAACGCCTACTATCGCGTCATGGGAAGAGGTTGCAAATTTTTGATATAATTTACGCATGAATACTGTGAGGCAAAAGCAGACGGTCAAACCGAATTACGCGTTTGTAGACGCACAAAATTTGCATCTTGGCGCAAAAGAGGCTGGTCTCGAATTGGATTACCGAAGATTCCGTGTGTATTTAAAAGAGAAATATCGAGTAGGAAAGGCGTATCTTTTTATTGGATTTATGCCGGCGAACCGGGATCTCTACGAAGACCTTCAGGAAAACGGTTTTATATTGAAATTTAAGCCAGTTATAGTTCCGAACGACGGACGCAAACCGAAAGGTGATGTCGATGCTGATGTGGCGTTTAGTATTATGCGATATTATAAGGAATATGACAAAGCTGTCATTGTGACGAGCGACGGTGACTTCGATACTGTCGTGAAATATCTGAACAAAAAGGATAAGCTGGCGGCGGTAATCAGCCCGAATAGGGCAAAATGTTCCGCGTTGCTTAAAATTGCAGCGAAAGATAAGATGCAGTATCTTGAGGATTTATACGGGAAGGTAAGCAAGAGAAAAACGGTACAAGGCGAAAATGAAAAAGCACCGCCAGGGGACG
>MHQD01000001.1 GCA_001822215.1 Candidatus Sungbacteria bacterium RIFCSPHIGHO2_01_FULL_50_25 | reverse complement strand
GTTTCATTCCCTTCTCCGTCTTGCGCGCGGGCGCGGAATCGGTAGAGCGCGCTTTGCTCCCACTTTTCATACATATACGTCGTTGTTCCCATGTCAGGAGCAAAGGCGGTGCACGGTTTTTCGCCTGCGCTGTCCATTACGCCGCATTCAAGCGCCGCAGACGCCGCTCCATCTTCAAATGACCATATGAGCGTGAGCACGGGTTCCGTGGTAAGGCAGAGTTCCGGCGATAATGAATGCGCGCAGTTTTCTATTGTAAGCGAAACATCCGGCCCTTCGGGGCCGATAAAGATTTCGCGCGCGGTTCCGGCAGACGTATACCCCTCTCTGTCTTTCGCAAAAAAGAGAAGAGTTGTTGTTCCGCGCGCGAGGGGAGTGAGTATGAGCGTCCAAGCGCCCGCGCCGTCTGCGGTTGTCGTTGCTCCGGTTGTTGTTTCGATGATTATCCTTTCTGGCTCTGCGGTCCCGACGAATGTGATTGTCGTAGTTGAGAACGCTGTCGTGCTTGCCGAGGGCTCGATGATATGCGGGGGCGCGATTACGACCTCTGACGATGTGGCGGTTGACGTTCCCGTTCCTCCGGCTTCGGGCGCCATTACTTCCGGCTCTGCGGCCGCTTCGGGTTTTGGCGGCGCGCCTCCCACTCCTGCGATCGGAAGCGAAGGAGACGTGTCAGTTGTCGGAGATTGCGGCAAGGCGGGGGGCGCGGCCGGATCCTCGGTCGCCACTCCAAGGGTTTGCGGTTTTTTGGGTATTATCGGCTCTATAATCGTCACTTGCGGTTGGGGCGGGGGCGCGGGAGGGACAGGAATGTCTTCAGGAGAGGTCGGCGCGCCTTTGTATCCGAAGATAATCCCCGCGATTGAATCGAATTTTTTCCCAAGCCATGAGCGGTTTTTGTCGTAGAGAGCGCGCGTTTTTTTCTCTTTAGCGACTTCGTCGAAAAACAGCTTCATCGCGCCTGCGCCATGCAAAACCGCTTGTTTTGAAAGCCGAGTCCAGTACCCATTTAAGATTAAATCATCCGTATCTCTCAGTGAGTACGTCACTGATTCTTCTGATGAGTATCCTTTTTTTATTTGTACTAGCGGGAATAGTTCTTTTGTGTTCGGATCTCTTCCATAGCCAAACAAATAATATCTCCCATCGCTTAGCCTCTGATATTTTTCACTAATGATTTTTGGATCGGAATACTCTATTGTAGAAATTGTATCCTTGCTAAAGAAATTCGCATTAGAATATCTAGCAAGTGACTCAAAATAATCAGTTATATGAGAAAGTTCTATGGGTCTTAGCCCAAGTGTTGATATGTAGATCGTCGATCGATTGAATTTTTTTGTCCAGTATTCATACGGACTTCCAAGATCAAGCATTGGCGGATGCGCATCGTTTCTCGTGTGGTCAGGGACGGTTTTATCTTCCAAAAGATGAAGAATATGCCCGAGCCCCCGGAGTCCACGATTTTTATCAATCCATGAGTAGTCGTAAATCGCGCGCTCCCATGAATAGTCGTCGTCATCCGAAAAAAGGTCTGTGAACATTCCCGCGAATAAGGAGTCTTCCCGGTTCCCTTGGAGAAGCGTATTTTCCGCCCATTCTTTCGAGCTTTCCCATTCTTTCTGGAGATCAGCCGCGGCTCCGATATAGGCAAGTTCCGGGTCTTTATACGGCGCTTCGGTTTCAAGAACAAGGCCGCGGTTATTCACGGGGTCGAAGAAATGGTAGAGCCACCGCGTGTCAGAATCCTCGTCTTCGCTTCCCTGGATGATTTCTTCGCCGTCTGATCGCGGTATTTCATAATCCGGATATGAATAGTTGAAAAAGTTGATGATTTCCTGGGTGAGCGCGCGGTGCGTCGTAGTATCGTCATACCCGGATACAAAAAAAGGGAGCACAAAAAGTGTCCCCCCAATCATGCTGATCAGGAATGGTTTCACAACTCGTAGATTTTCCATTTTTTATTGTTCTGATTCCATCCAATGATCATCTGTATTTTTACAATGTTTTCTTCGTCGGATGCAACGAAGAAGACTTCTTCGTTGCTTGTTTTTGTCTTAACCGTTCTCTCGAGATCTACTAAGAGTTCGTCTAGTAACCCTTTCTCCTTTACCAAATCAAGATCAACTCTCATCTCCTCCTGTTTATCCAGCACGAAATATTTCGCCGCAAGATCAGTATCTCCTTTTTTCAGCGCGTCAATAAAAAGCTGGAGCGTTTCTTCAGGAGTAATGCCCCCGTATGGATCCTCGCGGTACGCTTTCTCGATCTGGCGCATGGCTTCTTCGGCTTTCTTTTCCGGACTTTCTTTTTCGTTTAGGTATTGGATAAAAAAAAGAACCCCGGCGCCGACAAGGATGACCGCTCCGACTCCAGCAAGGGATTTTGTAAGACGCATAGCCATGTTCCTATACTAGCGTCCTTGTTCCTCATCGGTCAATCTTGCAAGTTTGACACATTATTTTCTAATTTCTACACTGGTGGAATGCCTCCAAAACTCTTGGAAGAGATAAAAAAAGAGGCCTTTGAGCTTACGCTTGCGCTTTACCGGGTGACTGATTTTTTTCCGAAAAGCGAGGTATTGCGGAAGCAAATGCGTGAAAAAGCGAATGAGATTTTCTCGTGTATCGCGGAGTTTGGATATGGAGGAAATACCGAAGGAAAAGCGCTCCAGGTTTTTGCCCGTATTGAAGCCATAAAGGGGTATATTGAAATAGCCCAAACATTGCGCGTGGTAAGGCCGATCAACCTCTCTGTCCTTTATCGGGAATATGAGTTTTTGGCCAGATTTTTTAAAAACGAAGCACGGCTATCGGACATGGATGAGGATGTGAGAAGCCGTAAAGATCCGGCGCCCGCCGATCGAGATAATGTTGCCGAATATCATGAAAAACCTCTTCGTCACAGGAGTCCTTTGAGCGGCGTTGAATTTCATATGGCTGATGGCCATGCTTCTGATATTGCGGACGGGGATTCTTCTGCAAGGCCGGCAAGAAGCAGTTCGGTTGAGTCATCTGGAGGGCATGAGCAGGTGGATATTAGGGAAAGTATCGGCGTGCCTAAAGGACATATAGGACATAAATCAGGCAAAGGGCCTGTTTCTGAGCGGCAAAAAACCATTATTGGCCATCTCCAAAAGGGAGATAAAAAGGCGAAGCTTGGCGATATTCACGCGCTTTTTTCCGGGGTGAGCTCGAAAACCATCCAGCGCGACCTCCAGGACCTTGTATCAAGGAAAATGCTCGGGAGAGAAGGTGAAAAACGCTGGACAACCTATTTTCTCAGCAAGGCGTCAGATGATTGACAAGCCCCAGCCAGATCTCTATAGTTGATGAGTATTTATTCTCATTGTTTAGCGGAGTTCTCCGTAAGAATAGATATATAATGAGTGGCAAGGTGTGGAAAAGTGGCTATTGCCCGTGAAAAACCTTAAATTTATAATAAATCATAAGCATGAAGAACGAAATCAAAAATCGCTTTAGATAAGCTATTTTTTCGTTGTTTTAGATATACACAGTTTGGGGATTTGCAATTCGTATTCTGGTTTAGTACTATAAATGATGGTTAAGCCAGAAGATGGAATGGAAATTCCAGGCATTCAGTTTTTGGGAGATGCGGAAGAAATGGAGTGTACTTTGACAATTGAATAAGAAACAAGAGCAGTAAGATTATTGAATAATGGATGGAGAAAAGATCCGGTCGATCCTCTTATTTTTCTGTCTTCGCGCATGCCGTGGTCGATATACACACGGGGTGGCGAGGTGCGGACGGATGAGGGGTGATAAGACTTTCTCCAATGGAATGATCGGTAAAGATTCGATATACGATTATTAATGAATGGAGCGTTCGAGATTATCCGTTGTCGACGGATAAAAAAAGAGCGTTCCGAACATCGGAACTCTCCTTGCCTTCTTGCCTACTATATAAACGAAGAGGGCGGCGGAGAAGTTTCGGCTTAATTATAGATAACAATTTTATGAGTAATATTCACAAAGGCTACGGCGGCTTCAAAGCGAAATTCGCTACAATGGCAACCGTAGTCGCACTTTCGGGAGTGACCGCATTTGTGCCGGTTGTGGCGCAAGGCGCTTCGCTCACGCAAGTGCAAATTGATACGTTCGTAGCGCTTCTCCAGTCTTTTGGAGTAGACGCCGCGACTATCGCAAACGTCAAATCATCCCTCACGGGCGGACCGGTTGTCCCGGCTCCAAGTCCGGCAGGGAAATGCTCATTTACGCGTAACCTCTCCCAAGGGGTGAGCGGTGATGATGTAAAATGTTTGCAGCAGTATCTAAATAGCGCAGGCCATCAGGTTTCGGCAAGCGGCGCAGGTTCACCGGGTAGCGAAACAACCTACTTTGGTGCAAAAACAAAAGCGGCTGTCGGAGCATGGCAGGCGGCAAATGGTGTAGCGCCAACAGCAGGATACTTTGGTTCGATTTCGCGGGCAAAGTATGACGCGCTTATGGCAGCAGGCCCTGTAGTAACGCCACCGCCAGGACCCGGGCCAGTGCCATCAGGCAGCGGCCTTACAGTATCCGCGGCGGCTGACCAGCCGGCGGCGTCTCTCGCCCCTGAAAAGGGTGCGCGAGTTCCGTTCACAAAGGTAGTCCTTAGTGCAAGCGCGGACGGAGATATCACGGTAAATTCCATCACAGTTGAACGCCAAGGTCTCTTGGACGACACCGCGATTGACGGAGTTGTCGTACTTGATGAGGCTGGCGTCCAGATCGGCCTTGTAAAAACATTGAATGCAAGCCATCGGGCGACATTGACCGAAAAAATCACCGTTGCAAAGGGTACGTCAAAGACCGTTATGATTGCGGCAAACATGGCAACTGATCTTGACCAGGAATCTGGACAAGTCGGCCGCCTCGCGGTTGTCGCGGTTGATGCGGGCACCGCATCAGTCAACGGGCTTCCGGTTGTCGGGAACTCGATGACGGTAAACTCAACCCTTGCGATCGGTTCGCTTGCATCGCCGACTCGAGGATCTCTCGATCCGGGAGCGGCGCGCACCGCGCTCGAAGTTGGATCAAAGAATTTCTTGGCATCATCCGGTAAGTGGACCGCAGGTTCCGCAGAACCCATCATGCTTACGCAGATTCGATGGTACCAGGCAGGTTCCGCAGGAACAGGAGATCTCAAGAATGTTCGCGCGGTAATCAACAACGTAGAATATCCCGCGACCGCGTCTTCTGACGGCCGATACTATGTCGCCCAATTGGGTTCATCCATTGAGGTTGACAAAGGCGGCAATATTGAAGTTGCGATCCGCGTTGATATCGAAGGAGGTTCTGACCGGACCATTGATTTCGATATTCAGCGCCGGACCGACGTTGTCGTGAAGGGGAAAACCTACGGGTATTACATCACGCCTGACAACGGATCAACCGCAAACACTTCAACGCAGGGTGAAGCATTCACCTCCACAGAGCCTTACTACGATGGATATTCACATACCATTTCAAAGGGGTCTCTGCGCGTTGAGAAATCGAATACCGTTCCCGCAGGAAACGTTCCTGTAGACGTATCGAACACCACGCTCGGCGCTTTCACACTTGAAGCAAAAGGAGAGGCGATCCAGATAACATCATTCAAATTGAGCTTCCTGCTCTCAAGCGGTGAAGCAGGAACGCAGCTCGATAACGTTTCAGTCTATAACAGTACAGGAGGGGTGGTTGCGGGTCCGAAAGATGTGGATGCAACTACGCAGACAACCTTTACTGACACATGGACTGTTCCGGTAGGAGCGCAAGTGTATACGGTCAAAGGCAAACTTACAACCGATTTCGAAGACTCGGATACGGTTCAGGTTTCCATTGATCCTGATGCCGATATCACGGCAAAAGGTGAAGTGACCGGCCTTTCGGTCACGGCAAGTCCGACCTCATCGACGACTGCAAACACCCAGACAGTGAAGCGCGCAAGCCTCCGTGTTGCGATCGGCAATACGCCGTCTTCGCAAAATGTTGTCCGGGGGGTTAATGGATTCCACTTTGCGACCGTCCAGTACGATGCAACCGATTCCGGCGAGGATCTTCGGATCACGACCCAGAAACTCGGCTTGACACCGGCAAACGGCGGGTCTGCAACCGACATCAATTCCTGCAAATTGTTCGACGGGACAACCGCTCTTACCACAGGTTCGAACGCGGTTGAACCTGATGAGTCAACGGCGAATACGGAAGATGCGCTTACCTTCAATATGGACGGGACAGGATTCATCATTCCGAAAGGATCAACGAAAAATATTGATGTAAAGTGTAATATTTCGAACACGCCTCTCTCAAGCGAAACATTCCGAATCGGTCTTACGTCAACAAACAGCGATACGACTGTTGCCGGGAAAGATACTGGTGTTTCGGTAACGGAAAGCGTGACCTTGAACACCGGCTCAACCATGACGATCAAGACAGGTGGAGCCCTTTCGGTAACCCTCGACGCCTCTTCTCCGACATCGGAGCGATACGGCATCGCAGGCAAGGCTGACGTGCTTCTCGGAGTCTTGAAAGTTCATGCGACTGACGAAGCGATTGTTCTTGAGCGGATTGCGCTCACACTTTCCTCGTCAACAGCGTCAACATCTGATTTGACGAATGACAATTCGAAGATGGTCTCTCTCTGGGACGGCGCAACAAAAGTCGGCACCGCGGTCTTCCAGGGGTCAGAAACGCGCGCAACGTCAACGCTGTCAACGTCGGTAATTGTTCCAAAGGACGGCGATAAGGTTATCACAATTAAAGGTGATCTCGCGACTCTCGGCGTAAGTTTGCCGGCGACCCGCGGCCACTTGGTTGCGGTAAACTATGACGGTGAAGCGGTTACGACTACTCGCGGAATCGGCCAATCTTCCGGAAATCAGATTAACCCGAGCACGAGTACTGATACGGCAGGAGCTGGTGTGCGATTGGTACAGACCTATCCGACGCTCGAACGCTTGTCAGTCCCGTCAAATACCCTTGCAAACGGAGAGATGACTCTCTACCGGTTCAAGGTGACGGCGGATGCAGCGGACGATCTCGGACTTGCGCGGGTAACATTCCGCGTGAGCTCGACCTCTGTTGCGACAACGTCTGCATTCAAACTCTTCGCGTATACCGATTCTGGATTCTCCACAAACGCGTATGCGATCAACCCGGTGCACTCGAGAGCCAGCATCGATGTTGTGGGTGAGAATATCTGGAACGGAAATGAAGGGACTGTAGCGGATTCGGAGATAGTCTTCTACTTCAATCCCGTGGCGAACTCAAACCCTGGGGCGAGTCTATTGACGCATGAAGCGTTGAACATCCCCCTAGGTGCGTCGCGATATTTCGAACTCCGAGGCACGCTTTCAGGCGTGACAACCGGTGATTCGATTACCGTTGCTC
The DNA here is from genome assembly GCA_001822215.1 of Candidatus Sungbacteria bacterium RIFCSPHIGHO2_01_FULL_50_25. Classification (GTDB taxonomy): domain Bacteria; phylum Patescibacteriota; class Minisyncoccia; order Sungbacterales; family HO2-52-23; genus 2-01-FULL-50-25. The sequence continues at coordinate 5,190 of MHQD01000001.1, read as the reverse complement.
TCTTGGGTGATGCCTCGTTCGCTTCAAACACGAACTTGGTAAACCGCCAGACAGCTGACGCGGTGGACACTGCGACGCATGATGACTTCATCTGGTCGCCGAACACCACCTCGACATCTGCGACCACGACAAACGATTGGTTGAACGGATTCCAAGTTCCGGGCCTCCCGTCTATTGAAATGAGTCAGCAGAACTTCACGAAGTAATAACTTCGTAGTAAGAGCTTTCCTTGTAGGCTCGAATTCGGCCCCGCCAAAAGCGGGGTCGAGTTTTTTTCTAGACCTCTTTCCCCGTTAGATGCTCGGCTATCTAACGGGGTGAATAGCTAGTACCAAAAGCCCCCTCTCGGGGGTTTTTGGTTTCCGGGTTTTCCTCTTTTGCCCCGTTAGATGCTTGGTTATCTAACTGGGTGAATATTGAAATGTGGATTGATTGTAGTATTATGAATATATGAAAAAAATACTATTTGTATTTGTGATTTTGTCTGTAATCGCCGCCAGTATCCCCCTATTTGCTTCTGCGGCGGATTTTGAACGCGATTTATCCTTTGGAATCAGCAATGACCCTGATGTTACTCGCCTTCAGGAGTTTTTGGCTTCCCAGGGCGTCTATTCGGGTCCTGTCACCGGCAATTTTTTTACTCTTACCCGGGAAGGGGTAAAGCGATTTCAGGCGCGCGAGAATATCTCCCCTGTCCTTGGGTATTTCGGGCCAAAGACCCGGGCGCGCGCAAACGCGATGCTCGCGGAAACTCCAAGCGAAGTAAGCGCCCAAAAAATTTCCGAGCTTGAGGCGGTTATCAAGGCGCTGGAAGCAGTGAACGGGACAAACCCTAATCCTGTGTTCGGCGCGCTTATCGGAAAATACCAAAGCGAACTTGCCTCTCTGAAAGGCCTTTTAGTAGTTCCGGTTCCACCTCCTGCCGACGTTCTGGTTTTGCATCCGGATGTGCCGCCCGTTGCCACCTCGACGCCGGCTCCCGCAGAATCTCCAAAAAAGGAATTGAAGGTATCCGGCGGGCAAGATACCCTATTTCCTATCGCGGCAGTAAATCCGACAAAGATCGGTGGCATAGAAATCCAAAACAATACCGATGAAGGCATTCTTTTTTCACAAATCGTCCTCAAGATCACCGACCAGATGAATTCGCCGTTAAATCGCGGTCGCGAAGTTATCTTTATCATTCGCGACGGCTCGACCGTCAATGATTCGGTTATCTCTTCGACAAAATTTACGTTCAATTCAACCGTTCCGCAGCCGGGCTCACCGCACGTGTCCCTCCCGTCTCTTCCGTATTCAGTTGCGCTGGGCTCTGGCAAAAAAGCGATCATAAGTCTGTGGGTTGATAATTTTGATTTCGTGATAAGCGGGACTCTTGCGATCGAGTTGGAGAATTTCCTTGCGACATCAGTAGTTTCGCCGACAGGAGGTTTCCGTTTTCTATTGCATCGGGATTAGGCAAATCGGAATATGAATTTCTTTTCTGTTTCCAAAAAAACCGCAGTTCTTGTGTTGGCAATGCTTCTTCTCGGTATCGGGATATGGTTTCGCGATTCGGTTTCCGGTCTTATGTCGCTTGATTTTCGTAAAAACGCGCTTGAGCGCGATAGTATAGTTGGGGAACCCGGTACCGATGCGAAAGCAGATGAGGGGGAAGAGGTAAAAAAGCCCGTAAATCCGCCCTATTCCGGCCGCGATCCCGTGGAAGTCCGCCCAAATGCGGGCGAGATGGAAGGATTCTCTGAAAGCCAAAAGCAAAAGATGTATTCCGGAATAGTCGCGGCCGGCCGCACGGTGAAAGAAAATCCGGACTACTTTTCCGGCTGGATTGAGCTCGGACTTTTGAAAAAAATAATCGGCGACTACGAGGGCGCGGCCGATGCCTGGGAATACGCAGGCCTCATCCGTCCGCAAAACTCCCTTTCTTTTTCAAATCTGGGAGAGCTCTATTGGAAATATCTTCTTGATTATCCGAAGGCCGAGGCGAGCTTCCGGAGGGCAATTCAAAATAAGCCTGATGACATTGGGATCTATATGTCGCTTTCCGATCTCTATTCGTACTCGTACGCGCAAAAAAGGGGTTTGGCAGACGACGCGCTTCTCGAAGGGTTGGAAGCAAATCCTGACAATACTGATCTTATACGTTGGCTCGCTGCGCTCTACGAACGAGAAAAAGAATATGCTCGCGCGATCGAATGGTGGAAAAAAGTGCTCGAGAAAAATCCGTCGGACGTGGCGGTAAAAGAAGCGATCGCCAATCTTGAAGAGAAGCTGAAACAATAGATGCCAGAATACGAACCACTGTATTATGAATACGCGTCACGCGGTGAGAACTGGACTTCTTTTCCGCGCCGCGAGGTGGTGAAATTCGTCAAGAATCGATACCCGCACCGGGTATCGATTCTTGACGTTGGATGCGGGACTGCGGAAATTCTTTCTCATGTTTCCCAGGCGGCTTATTATCGCGGAGTCGAGCGTTCGGAATACGCCATTCGGGAAGCCGAAAAGCGATGGTTCGCTGATCCGAGGGACATCAAATTTTTAAAAGCAGAAATGCCCTTGTTGCCGTTTCGCGACAAAGAGTTTGATATCGTGTTTTTTCTTTTTTCCTTAGAGCACGTTCATGATCCGAAGGGTTTTTTAAGGGAGTCACTGCGGCTTTTGAAGACCGGCGGTTTTCTCATTATTCTTGCGCCGAATCTCGAGTTTCCGCTCGCGTGGCCCGCAGCGCTGCGGCATTCCTCGCGTGCGAGCCGCGTATGCTTCTATTTTATTCGTCTCTGGGATTATGCAGTTCGTTTTTTTGGAGTGTATTCGTTTCGCATCGTGAGGAAAAACTTTACTGACGCAACGGGGAAATATGAAAGAAAGGACGATGATCTTCGCGTGCTGGTTTCGTCGTGGGAGACTATCCGCTTCCTTGAAAAAAACGGCGCTATCCTCGAAGAGTTTTGGGAAGAGTCGAATCACAGCGCCCTGCGGCGGGCACTGAGGTACGCGCCGACGCTTCGTTGGTACGGTATGCCGCTTGCCGCAGCGTTCCGAAAGGTCGCATGATCGCATCCATGCTGACAAAAACCGCCTTTTTTTCGTTCAATACATAGTGGAAAAGCCAAGAATTTACGTATTTTCAACCGCATATTATCCGTTTATCGGAGGCGCGGAAATCGCAATCGAGGAAGTCTCGCGGCGGCTCAAAGACCGTTTTGATTTTTATATTGTGACGTCCCGGATGCGGCGTAGTTTGCCGAAGCGGGAAGTCCGCCCCGAAGGGACGATTATACGCGTGGGTTTTGGTACGCGATTCGATAAGTGGCTTTTGCCGCTTTTTGTTTTATGGAGATTGAAAATTGAAAATTGGAAATTTGAAAATTCTATATTATGGGGCATGGATATTTCACAAGGGACGTGTGCCGCCGCGATCCTCAAATTCTTATATCCGCGTATTCCGTTCGTATTCACGCTCCAGTATGGGTACGGGGATGAGCGACTTCGGAAGGGGCGGGGCGGTATGATCGGGAAAAGCCTCTCCTTTTTTCTCTCGAGGGCAGACCATGTAACGGCAATCTCTTTATATCTTTTGTCGGCTGGCGAGCGATACGGATATCGCGGAGCAAAGATTCTTATTCCGAACGGAGTTGATGCGGGAGAGTTTCGGCGTCCGGCGGGGCTTCCTGCGACGCGTGAAAAAATCGTCGTCACAACATCCCGGCTTGTTCCAAAAAACGGAATTGATATTTTGATTCGGGCAATCGCGGAAGTGAAAAAAACAGTTCCGGACGTCCAGTGCCATATTATCGGCGACGGACCAGAGTTAAATAAATTAAAAATTCTAAGTGAAAAGTTAAAAGTTGCAGAATGCGTCAAATTCTTTGGCAGTATTCCTTACGAAGAAATACCGCGTTATCTCTGGCAGGCGTCGGTTTTTGCGCGCCCTTCGCGCTCAGAGGGTATGGGGAATTCATTTGTCGAAGCGCTCGCGGCAGGGCTTCCCGTTGTCGGAACTCCCGTGGGAGGGATCACCGATATTATCGAGGACGGAAAGACCGGACTCTTTTCAAAACCGGAGGACCCCTATGACCTTGCCGTAAAGATCGCCTTGCTTTTGCGCAATCCGCGTCTTCGGGATTCGATCGCGAAAGAGGGGCAAAAAATGGTGGAAAACCGTTTTGGATGGGAACGCATTTCCTCTCTGTATGCGGGCATATTTTCTTCTCTTCTTGAAACACTTCCGTTATCGGTTCTTGTGGCTACTCCGTTTCTTCCGCCTCGCCTCGGCGGCCCCGCGATTTATGCGGATGCGCTCTCGCAGGAATTTCGGCGCCTCGGGCATCGCGTGGAAGTGGTTTCATTTGAACCGTATCTTCGGTTTCCCTCCGGCATTCGGCACTGCATGTATATGTGCTCTCTTGCGAGAAAGAGTTTTCGGAAGGACATTTTGTTTTCTCTTGATTATACGAGCGTCGGCTTTCCCGCGCTGATTATTTCAAAATTATTCCGCATTCCGCTGGTGGTGAGGGTTGAAGGCGATTTTTTGTGGGAGCATTATGTCGAGCGGACGCGCCGCGACGTAACGCTCCAAGGATTTTATCGGGCGCCTCCCGTTCTCTCTTTTGCGGAAAAACTTATTTTCAACGCGTCCCGCGCGGTGTTTCGCGGCGCATCGGTTCTTGCATGCTCTTCCGAATGGCGAAAGTCAATCGTGATACAAGGAATGGGCGCGCCGCCGCACAAAGTGGAAATAATCCAGAATGTGTTTGCGGCGTCGGAGAATGGAGGCGTTTTCCACGGAGATAAGAAGAAGGTTATCCTTTGGGCGGGAAGAATTCTCTATTTGAAAAATCTTCGCCGGCTTTTGCACGCGTGTGCCGCGCTGGGAGAGAGCGAGTGGGAGCTCCATATTGTCGGCGATGGCCCCTACCGCGGGGATATGGAAAAATACGCTGAAGCGCTTTCGTTTCCGCAGATTCGCATGTATGGCGGCATGAGCCGTCCGGAACTCCTTAAAAAAATGCAGGAAGCGGCGTTTTTCGTTCTTCCGTCGCTTTCTGACGTCGGGCCAAACGTGATCATGGAAGCTTTAAGCGTAGGAACTCCCGCAATAATGACGAGAGAATCCGGGTATGCGGAGCTTTTGCGGGATGCGGTTTTGCTTGTAAACCCGTTGGACGAGCAAGACATCATGCGAGG